>JAXDMI010000673.1:0-5577 GCA_034666145.1 Myxococcales bacterium
GGGGTCTTCGTCTCTCGCTCGTAGACGTCGAGCATCTCGACGAGCTGCTCGCGCGCCTCCTTCATGCCGTCGGGGACCTCGTCGACGATCGTCTCGAGGGTGCCCTGCATGATGGCGCGCTGATACCGGCCGATGTCGATCTGCCACCACGCGCGCGCATCGCCGAGGAGGCTCATCATCGCGGCGTCGCCCAGGGCCATCGGGGCCTCGGGGAACAAGAAGGTCGTGCCCGGCGGCGCGTCGATGGCCCCGCCGAGGCCGACGAGATCATCCCCCGGCGCGCCGTATCCGTGCATCAGGACGACGGTGAGCGGCGCCGCGGCTGTCTCGTTTTTCGGCGTGGTTCCGGAGGTCTTCACGAACCGGCGAGCACGCAGGGGACCGTAGGTCAGGACGTCCATTTCGAACCATCCTACATCCACTCATGAGAGCGTTGGCTCAGTGGTGGATCAGACGTCCATGTTATCGAAATCCCTCGGCTTTGATTGCCCGGGTCGGACCGCCACCGTAGACTTGCAGTCGATGTCCTCCGTCAAGCCCGGCGACGTTCTCGCGGGCAAGTACCGCGTCGAGCGCGTGCTTGGGAGCGGAGGCATGGGCTACGTCGTCGCTGCCCGACATCTGCAGCTCGATCAGCTCGTGGCGATGAAGTTCCTGCGCCGCAGCGGCACGCCGCTCGAGACGCGCGACGAGACGGAAGCGACCGGCCGCTTCCTCCGCGAAGCGAAGGCGGTGGTGCGACTGCGCGACGAGCACGTCGCGAAGGTGTTCGACGTCGGCACGCTCGAAGGTGGCGAGCCGTACATCGTGATGGAGTACCTCGACGGCTGCGATCTCTCCGCGCTCGCGAAGAGCCGCGGACCGATCCCCGCGTCCGAGGCCGTCGAGTACGTCATGCAGGCGTGCGAGGCCCTCGCCGAAGCGCACAGCATCGGCATCGTGCATCGCGACGTGAAGCTCGCGAACCTCTTCGTCACGCGCGGCCATGCGGGCTCTCCGCTCGTCAAGGTCCTCGACTTCGGCATCTCGAAGGTGAACCCGTTCGGCGGCGAGCAGGATCAGGAGATGACGCGCACGGCGTCGATGCTCGGCAGCCCGCGCTTCATGTCGCCCGAGCAGATGCGTGATCCGCGCAACGTCGATGCGCGAAGTGACATCTGGTCGCTCGGCGTCGTTCTCTATCGCCTCGTCGCCGGCAAGGCGCCGTTCGAAGCCGACACGCTCGGGCGCTTGCTCTCGATGGTCATGCACGAGAACCCGGATCCGCTCGCGATGGTCCGCGGCGATCTCCCGCCGGGCTTCTCCGAGACGGTGCAGCACTGCCTCGAGAAGGATCCCGACGGGCGGTTCATGAACATCGCGCAGCTCGCGTACGCGCTCGTTCCGTTCGCGGTCGATCCCGTGCGGGCACGCGGCGTCGCCGATCGCATCGCGGCCACGCTGAGCGTCGCGCAGGTCCCGCACACCATGGAGATCCCAGCGCTGTTCGGGATCCCGCAGGCGGGCATCTCGCAGACGCTCCCGCCGGGCGCGAACGACACCGGCACCGCGGCACCGTGGGCCGGAACGCACGGCGGTCGCCTCGATCCGGCGCGCGCGAACATGATCTGGGCGGCGGTTGCTCTCGCCGCGACGCTCGTCGCGGGAGGCGCCTTCGCATGGGCGAGGCACGAGCGAGCGGTGGCACCGCCGTCGGTATCCGCAGCTTCGCCGGGTCAACCCGTGCAAGCCGGCGCGACGTCGGGCCTGCCGGGCACCGCGGCGCCCGCTGTCGACGGGGATCCGTTCGCCGCGGGCGGTCATGTCCTCGGCGCGTCGCCGCTGCCATCCCCCTTCCCCGCGCCCATCGCCGCGCCCATCCTCTCCGGAACGACTGGCGCGAATGATCCGGCGTTGACTACGGCGCGTCCGCCGTCGACGGGCAGCGAGCCGGCACCGCGCCGTCCGGCTGCGCCCGCCGCTGCGCCGCGCAAGCCCACGCGTCCCGCGGCAGCCCCGGCGCCCGGTCCCGCACCGGCGACCGGTGGCGGCATCCCCTCGACGCGCGACTGAGCGCTCGGCCATGAATCGTACGTGGCGTACGGCGGCCTCAAAGACGTCTATTCTCGGGGAGTGAAGCTGCGCGTTCGATGCATCGCGTTCGTCCTCGCTGCCGGCGTCATGGCGGCGGCGGGCCGTGCGCATGCCGACCCGAGCGAAGGCGGCGCCGCTGCCGCAGAGTCGCTCTTTCAAGAAGCGCGCAAGCTGATGGACGCGAAGCGCTACTCCGAAGCGTGTCCGAAGCTCGTCGCGAGCCAGAAGATCGCGCCCGCGGTCGGAACGCTGCTCAACCTCGCCGACTGCTACGAGAAGGCCGGCCAGCTCGCGAGCGCATGGGCGCGCTTCCACGAGGCCATCGCGCTCGCGCAGCGGCTCGGACGCGCCGATCGCGAGAAGACCGCGAAGGAGCGCGCCGACAAGCTCGAGCCGCGCCTGATCAAGCTCACCATCGTCAGCCAGGAGAAGGACGTCGAGGTGAAGCTCGACGGAAACGTGCTCGATGCCGCGGCGCTCGGGACCGCCGTGCCCGTCGATCCGGGGAAGCACGGGATCGAAGCGACCGCGAAGGGCAAGAAGGCGTTCACCACCACCGTCGACGTGAGCGATCGCGCGCGGTCTCCGAGCGTCGAGATCCCCCCGCTCGACGTCGATCCCGAGGCGACGAAGGAGAAGGGCGGCGGCTCGAGCCGTAGCTCTTCCGCAAGCACGAAAGGCGTCGAGGAAGAGAGCAACAGCGGCTCGACGCAACGCATCGTCTCGTACGCCGCGTTGGGCCTCGGCGCGGTGGGTATCGGCATCGGTGCGATCTTCGGATTGCGAACGGGGTCGATCTGGAACGACGCCAAGACGCATTGCACGGGTCTCGAATGCGATCGCACGGGCGTGACGCTCGCGACCGATGCGAAGAACGCCGGCACCGTCTCCACCATCTCCTTCATTGCCGGCGGCGTGCTCCTCGCAGGCGGCGCCGCGCTCTTCTTCACGGCTCCGAGCGGCAGCACATCGAAGCCGTCGTCATCCGGTAAGCACGGCGATGTCGACGTTCGCGTCGGCGTAGGCCTCGGGTCGATGACGCTGCAGGGGCGCTTCTGATGCAGCCGCGCACGCGACGCCTCGGCTACGCGCTCTGCGGGCTCACGCTCTCGAGCGCCTGCACCATCATGGCGTGCGCGGGCATCGTCGGCGTCGAGGACGTCCGACTCCGTCGTGATTCGGGCAGCACCGCGGACGTGACCGAGGAGGTCGACATCGTCGTCGACGACGACACCGGCAGCGTGACGCCTCCTCCGCCCGGCGCGAACATCCTCGAGGTGGCGCTGGGCTCGCAGCACACGTGCGCGCGGAAGACGGACAACAGCGTCAAGTGCTGGGGCGATGACAGCCACTCGCAGACCGGCACGGGCGCAGCCGACGGTGGTCTCGTGATCTCGCCCACGGCCGTGGGGATCAACGATGCGCTGCACGTCGCCGCCGGGCAGTACCACACGTGCGTGGTGCGCAAGTCCGGCAAGGTCTCGTGCTGGGGCGAGAACGCCGACGGTCAGGTCGGCAACGGCGACGTAACGGGTGCGCGCGTACCGGTGCCGGCCGACGTCGTCGGGATCACCGACGCGAAGGGAATCGCGTGCGGCGCGAGCTTCTCGTGCGCGCTGCGCACCGGCGGAGGCGTGGCGTGCTGGGGCAACGGTCTCGGCGGTCAGCTCGGCAACGGCACGAAGCAGCTCCAGCCGTCGCCGGGTCCCGTCTCGATGCTCTCCAACGCGGTCGCGATCTCCGCCGGCGAATCGCACGCGTGCGCGGTGACTGCCGACGGCAAGGTGGTGTGCTGGGGCGACAACGTGAACGGTCAGCTCGGCACCGGCGATCAGACCGAGCGAACGACGCCCACGCTCATCACTTCGCTCGACTCGATGGCGCTCGTCGCTGCCGGCGCGCGCTCGTCGTGCGCCGCGAAGAAGACGGGCGGCGTGTTCTGCTGGGGCGCGAACGAGGTGGGTCAGCTCGGCAGCGGCGCAGCGAACCCGACGCCGAATCCGTCGCCGACCGCGGTGAGCGGTGTCGATGCCGTTGCGCTCTGGGCAGGACACGATCACGCCTGCGCGGTTCGCCGCGGCGGTGCAGTGGCGTGCTGGGGCGCGGGGTTCGTCGGGCAGATCGGCGACGGCCAACCGCGCGCCGCTCCGTCGACGCCGACGCCGTCACCGACCGCGGTGTCGGGGATCACCAACGCGATCGGCGTGGTCACCGGCGGCAATCACTCGTGCGCGCCGACGAGCACGGGCACGATCTTGTGCTGGGGCGACAACGCGCACGGCGAGATCGGCAGCGGTGGTGCAGGGGATCAGAAATTCTCGCCCGAGAGCGTGCTCGGCTATCCGTGATGCGCCGGCGGTCGTGCGGTGTGTTCGGCGCGTTCGGGCTGCTCGCGGCGTGCAGCTTCGCAGCGTGCTTCGTACCGCAACCTGCTGCGCCGCCCGATGCCGCGAGCGAAGACGCGCTTCGCTTCCGCGCCGACGCCGTCGACACGACGCTGCCCGACTACGATGCCATCGGCTACGAGATCGACCTGCGCGTCAACGACGTGCCTGGCCACGAGACGTATGCCGCGGACGTGAAGGGCTCGTATGTCGCGACGCGTGATCTGACCGAGCTCGTGCTCGACTTCGAGGGCAACACCATCGACGACGTGCTCGTCGGCGGTCACGGTGCGACGTATCGTCGCGACGGCGCGAAGCTGATCGTCAAGCTCCCGCAGAGCGTGCCCTCCGGGCGTTCGTTCACGACGCGCATCCGCTACCACGGCACGGTCATTCAGGCCGACGGCGCCGACAACAACGACTTCGCCGCGTTCGGTGGCCTCAACGTCAGGCAGCACGACGCCGAGGGCAAGCGCATCTATTCGAGCCTCAACTGGCCCAGCAAGTCTCGACGCTGGGTCCCCGTCCGCGATCATCCGAGCGACGGCGCGATGGTGGCGATGAACCTCACCTTCCCCAGGTCGTTCACCGTGATCGCGAACGGCAAGCAGGTCGCGCGCACGGAACGCGCCGACGGCACGAGCACGTGGCGCTACGAGGCGCTCACCGCGATGCCCGCATACGACTTCCACATCGTCGCCTACGAAGGCTGGAAGGTCGACAGCGCGTCCTCTGCGTCCGGGATCCCGATTGCAACCTACACGTATTCGAGCGCGTCGCCGATGCAGCCCGCCATCTACTCGGACCTCCCGAAGGCGCTCGACTTCTACCAGAGCAAGTTCGGCAAATATCGATGGGGCACGTTGAGCTTCATCGAAGAGCCGATCTTCGGCGGCGCGATGGAGCACGCCACCGTCGTCAGCATGGACGAGACGCTCTTCAGGATGCCCGTCGAGGCGCGGAAGACCGCATTCCACGAGCTCGCGCATCACTGGAGCGGCAACCTCGTGCGCATCCGGACGTGGAACGACTTCTGGCTCAGTGAAGGCTTCGCCGAGTACCTCACGGCGCGCTTCCTCGCCGCGAACGACGGGCCCGACGCGAAGAGAGCGGTGCTCCG
>JAXDMI010000674.1:0-7848 GCA_034666145.1 Myxococcales bacterium
AACAGCCCGTCGTCACGCCAGCCAACGCGACAATCGTGCCGAAAAACAATACCGGAACCGATCCAAAACGCGTCATCCGCAGCACTGTTCGCATGTGCGACCGATTACCACGAGCGACCCCCGGTTGGCGCGCCCGGTTTGCTCATCGACAACCCCGCGATAGGATCCACCTGGCTTGACGGGTCAATCGGGGGATTTCGTATGCGCACGCATGCTTTAACTTCGCGCTCTCAACAGCGCCCACAGCATCCACAGCATCCACCGCGCTCACAGCGTTCACGCCGCGCTCGCGTTCGAGACCGCGGCTTCACGCTCATCGAGCTCGCCGTCGTCGTCGTCGTCGTCGGCATCCTCGCCGTCCTCGCCATCCTCGGTTACCGGAAGTACACCGCGAGCGCGCGGACCACCGAGGCGAAGCACGTCACCGCCGGCATCCGCGCCGCGCAGGAGGCCTACAAGGGCGAGAAGGGCATCTACGCGCCGGTGTCGATGGACGATGCGTCGTTCTATCCCGCGTCGAGCCCCGGGAAGTTCGTCACAGCTTGGGGCGCGAAGTGCACCAACTGCGTCAACGGCGATCCCGACGCCTGGAAGCAGCTCGCCGTCGAGCCGGGTGCGCCCGTCATGTACGGCTACGCGACCATTGCGGGTGTGGGCGGAACCACCGCCGGAGGCGGTGGCCCAAGCGTATCAGGGGCCGGAGCAGCCCCGTTCATGGCGCCACTCAAGGCCACCGACCCGTTCTACGTCACCGTCGCCTACGGCGACACCGACGGCGACGGCATGCCGTGCACCGTCACGAGCTACTCGACCTCGAACCAGCTCGTCGTCCAGAGCGAAGGTGAGTGACAGCGGGGATGTCCCGAAACGCGGCCATCGCGCGCCTCCTCGCGTCATCATCCCCTCCCCGACTCGGTCCGTTCCGCTTCGTCGCCGAGCTCGGTGAAGGCGGCTTCGCGCCGGTCTTCCTCGCCGCCGAGGAGTACGGCGGTGCCGAGCTGCGCACCGTTGCGCTCAAGCTCTTCGCCATCGACGACGTCACCGGCGGCAGCGCCACGCTAGGTTCGAGGTCGCAGGCTCGCGAACGCATCGTCGAGGAGGCTCGCGCGCTTTGTCGCGTCGAGCATCCCAACGTGGTGCGCTTTTTCCAGCTCGTCGAGGAGCCCACCGGCACGGTCCTCGGTCTCGCGATGGAGCACGTGCGCGGAACGTCGCTCGCCGATCGGCTCGACCACGATCGCGTGCTGCCGGTCGATGCCACGCTCGAGATCGGAGCGGCCATGGCATCGGCGCTTGCTGCCGTTCATGCGGCCGGCCTCGTGCATCGCGACGTGAAGCCGGGCAACGTCATCGACGCCGGTGGCGTCTACAAGCTCATCGACTTCGGCATCGCTACACGCGCACGACGCGGAGCGTCCGAGCATCTGCGTTCGTCGGCGCACCTCTCGCTAGCGCCGGCAGCGGGAGCACGCACCGACGCAGGCGCGACCTCCGAAGGTGCGGTGGTCGTCAGCGTCCGCGCCGGGATGGCGACGCAGGAAGCCGCGCTCCTCGTCTCGCGCGACACCGCCGCCTCGGAGCGCACGATGCACGCGTCCGACGAGCGCGGCGAAGGCACCGATGCCATCGCCGGCACCATGGGCTACATCGATCCCGCCTGCCTCGCCGAAGGCGAGCCCGCGGACGCGACGAGCGATCTCTACGCGCTCGGCGCGATGCTCTTCGAATGCCTCACGGGGCGATTGCCCGCGAGCGCCGACGGCGACGCGGCATCGGCGACGAGCATCCGCATGAACGTCGCGATGGGCATCGCTGCGCCGCCGCTGGTGCGTGACCTCGCGCCCTCGGTGCCGCAGGCCGTGGCACGCCTCGTCGACTCCCTCGTGACGCCCAAGCGCAAGCACCGGCCGCAGCGTGCCGAGTGGGTCGCGTGCGAGCTCGAACGCTTGCGTCGCGTGCAGCGCGGCCTCGCGCGCAACCTGCCGAGCGAAGGTCCCTTCCGCGGTCTCGAGGCCTTCGACGCGCGCCATCGAGACGTGTACTTCGGCCGCGCCACCGACGTGGCGAGCGCGCTCGAGCTGCTTCGCGCGCGCGGGCTCGTCGCCCTCGTTGGTCCTTCCGGATCGGGCAAGAGCAGCCTCGCGCGCGCCGGTGTCCTGCCCGCCGTGCTCGACGGCGCGCTCGGCGCGTGGCCGCCGCAATGGACGTCCGTCGCGATGTCCCCCGACGCGTATCCGCGCGCGGCCCTGGGGCACGCGCTCGGTCCCGTGCTCGGTCCCGTGCTCGGGGGCAAGCCGCTGCCCGACGATCCGGACGAGCTCGCGGCGCTCCTCGCGCGCATCGTGGAGACCACGTCGGTCGGCATCGTCCTCCTCGTGGATGCGCTCGAGGAGCTCGTGACGCTGACGCCTGCGGACGATCGCGCGTACCTCGCGCTGTTCCTCGCCGCGCTCTCGTCCCGACCGATGCCCGGTCTGCGCTGCGTCGTCACCGCGCGGCGCGATCTCCTCGATCCGCTCCTCGGTGAGCCGGGGCTCGGCGTCGCGCTCACGCGCGCGGTGCAGCTCGTGGTGCCGCTCACCGCGCCGGCCTGGGCCGACGTCGTCGACGAGCGGCTCGCCGCTTACGACTTCACGCTCGAGGACGACGCGATGCGCGCCGAGCTGGCGCGCGAGCTCGCGAGCATCGCGGAGGCCATGCCCCTCGTCGAGTTCGGTCTCGCACGCCTGTGGGATCATCGCGACGTCGAGCGTCGCCTCGTGCCACGTCGCGGCCTCCAGGAGATCGGCGGCCTCGCAGGCGCGCTCGCGCGTCATGCCGAGGCGACGTTGACTGCGCTGGTGCAGGCGAACGGACCGAGCGCGGGAACCATAGCGGCGTCACTGCTCCTCGCGCTCACGACGCCGCACGGAACGCGCGCCACGCGTACCAAGGCCGATCTCGCGCGCGAGGTCCCCGAGCCGCTGCGCGAGCAGGTGCTCACCGAATTCGAGCGCGCCCGTCTCGTCGTCGTCGAGGACGGTCGCGTCACGCTCGCGCACGAAGCCTTGATCGCGCGCTGGCCGAGGCTCGCGACGTGGGTCGCGGCGGAGCGACGCGATCGCGAGATCGCGCGCGACGTCGAAGAGGCGTCTGCGCGATGGCACGCCGAGCCCGGACCGGATCGTCTGTTCCGCGGGCGGCCACTTCGCGACGCGCGTGCGCTCTCGCTCTCGCGTCGCACGCTCCTCTCGCCGGACGCGAGGACGTTCGTCGCTGCGTCGCGCCGGAACGAGCTCCGCGCGTCGGCGGGCATCATCGGTCTCGCGTCGTCGGTGTTCGTGGCCGCGGCGCTCCTCGGCGTCGTCTACTGGGAGAGCACGCGCGAGTCACGCGCGGCGCAGCGGCGCGCCGAGGACGAGAAGGTGGAGCTCGCGAAGATCACGCAGACGCTCATCGACGCGCGGAACCGCCCGCCCAGCCAGCAGCAGCGCGACATCCAGGAGCTCTTGATGGACAAGCGCGCCTGCGAGAAGGAGCTCGCGCGCTGCACCGGTGACGCCGGCGCTCGCTGACGACGCGACGTCGGCTGAACGAAGTCAGTGCCCGCCGGGCGGCGGCTGGACCTGCACGCCGAGGAACGCGGCGACACCTTGCAGGAGCGCTTCGAGCTGATCCTGGCTCACGCTGAGATGCGACTTGATCCGCGTGCCCTCGGCCGTGACCTTCGCGTTGTTGAGCAGACCACGCGTCGCAGCACGCACGAGGAGGTTGCTGTTCTGCCGGCGAATGAGATCGGTCAGCGCATCCGCGGAATCGGTCGCCGCTTCCTCGTCGGCGCAATCTCCCTCGACAAAGACGTCGGCGCCGCCGTCGCTCGCGCGCGGCACGATCCAGAGGCGGATCTCCTTCAGCGATTGGCTGAATTTCAGGTTCGGAATCGAGATCTGCTTCCACGGGTCTTTGACCGTGAGCCGCAGCGCTTCGCCCTGACGAACGCGCGGCGCGATCGGCGCGCGCTTCAGCACCTTCGCGAAGTCGGTGGCCTTGTCCTTCGGAACGATGGTGAGGACGTGCGGCTGCACGCGCATGAAGACGCGCTCGGCGTTGTCGGCATGACCGAGCGAGGCCTTCACGCCCGGAACGCCGGCGTCGTACGCGCCGCCCTTGTCGTAACGCTTCGCGATCGACTCGACCGCGAGATCGACGACGTCGTCCGGCGCGGAGTAGTGCACGATCACCGCGTCGCGATCGGTGTGGATGAGCGACGGGCCGTAGACGAGGATCCAATCGGTGTCGCGAATCGGATCGACCGACGCCTGCGATCCCTTCATGAAGTCGTTCCACTGCGGGATGCCGTAGAGGAGCGGACCCATCCGCGCACCGACCGGATTGGTACGGATGACGCTGATGTTCACGAGCAACGTGACGTTGATGGTGCCGGCGCTGATGAGACCCGCGAGGCCGATCATCGAGCCGGGGTCGCGTGGACCCGTCGCTCCTGGAGGCGCGCCCGAATCGCCCGACGCGACGAGACCGCCGTCACCCGCCGCATCGCCTTCGCCGGCATCGGTGAGCGCTCCGCCGTCGCTCGCCGTCGACGTCGGTCCACCGTCGACGTCGATGGGCGCGATGCCGGCATCGACCGAGAGCGCCTCCGCATCCGGCACCGCCGCATCGGGCTTCGGCTTCGGACCCGCATCGCGCTTGGCCTTGAGCCCGTTGGGGTCGTCCTCCGGCGACGTCGTCTGCTCGGGAGGCAACGGCTTCTCCTCGGCAGGCGCCTCTTCGCCGAGCAGCTCGATCGGGATGGTGAGCTCGCCGTCCGCGTCCTTCACCTGGAGCCCCGAGCGATCGGGATAGAGGCTCCACGGCGAGACGTACCAGTGGAAGATCAGCGAGAGGAGCGACGCGACGCCGAGCGCGATCCGGATGCGTCGCTTGCTCCAGAAGCGAGCTGGACCGCTCTTCCGATCGGGCTCCTCGGCCTGCGTCGCGTGCGGCGCGGTCGGCGCGACGTCGGCGGCGCCGATCCGGGGGTCGCCGTGAAAATTTATCGCCGAGGGACCACGCCGGCGGTGCCCGAGGCCGTGGAGCCGCCCCGGCAGCCCCGACGACGGGGGCGGATGCGTCTCCCTAGCCACGCCTGACCCCGATCACGGACACACGGTAGGACGAAGCGTCAGTCAAAACCATGGGATTTCCGGAGGGTGGACGGTCGATCGCAGCCGCAACGAGCCTGGCACGGACCTTTCAAGGGATGGGCGCCTTGCTCCGAAAACTCGCCTTTTTCTCGCCGCTTTGGCATCACGTGGAACGCCCTTCCTCGACCCGCCCCCCTCCTCGACTCCCGAGCGAGGCCATGCGAAGGGCAAAAGCTCGCATGTCGCTCCGTCCTCTCTTCGTTCTCGCGCTTGCTTCGCTCGGCGCTTCCGCGTCGATCGCAGCGTGCTCCGAGCCCAAGAACGACCCGGCCGGCCAGGCCAAGGACGTGCCGGGCGCCCCGAACCCGACGCTGAACAGCGGCGACGCCCGTGACGGCGGCAAGGTGACCGCCGCGAAAGAAGCGAAGGACGCCGCGCCCCCCGCGTACGACGGTCCGCTCATCGCCGCGCTCTTCATGCAGACGCCGATCATGAGCGACATGGATTGGCCCAAGGAGGACAAGAAGACCGGCGAGAAGATCGGCGCGGTCCGCCTCGGCTACATCCGGCAGGGCCAGCGTGTTCCCGTGATCGCGGAGCCGCATCCCAAGGCCAACTGCAAGGAGGGCTGGTACGAGCTCGTCCAGGGCGGCTTCGTCTGCGGGAAGTATGCGTCGCTCGACTTCAATCACCCGCGCATCAAGCTCGCGCCACATCCGCCGGACATGGTGTCGTCGCTGCCGTATCAGTACGGCTACAACGTCGCGAACGGGACGCCGCTCTACCGCACCGTCCCGTCGCGCGAAGAGCGCCTCGCGATCGAGCCGTGGCTCACGCCGAAGAAGAAGTCGCGCAGGGCGAAGGACGACGACAGCGCGCAGAATGACGACTCGGACAGCGGCGTCGCGAACGCGGCGCTCATGCTCACGCGCTCGAGTCTTTCTGGTGGGGCGAGCGGAAACGATCCCCTTGGCGTGACGGGCGATCTCGATGCCGGCGTGCCCTGGTATCTCCGCGAGTACGACGGCGGCAAGCCGCAGGTCACGCTCGATGATCTGCGCGGCGAAGGCCCGGTCTCCCGGCGCATGGTGAAGGGCTTCTTCCTCGCCCTCGACAAGGACTTCACCGCAGGCGGCGGACGCTGGTGGAAGAACCAGGGCGGCCTCTTCGCGCCGTTCGAGCGCGTGTTCGTCTACAAGCAGGCGAGCGATTTCCACGGCACGTGGCTCGACGAGAACGCGCTGCCCGCCGCCGGCATCACCGGCGATGCCGGGACCGCTCCGTCGAGCGGCAGCGCGAGCGGAGCTGCGGAGAAGAAGGAGATCGTCGATCTCGCGAAGGCCGGCAGCAAGGCGCAGGTCGCGATCATCACGATGTACAAATCGAAGAAGTACATCGTGTCGACGAGCAAGAAGGCCGTCACCACCGGCGATCCCGTCTCGCGTCACTCGGTGCTGCGCCTCACCGGCGAGAGCGTGACCATCAACGGCGCGACGTACGACGAGACCGACGACGGCTGGTGGATGAAGGCGGCCGAGGGCACGAAGACGAAGCCCAGCGACCCGCCCAAGGACCTCAAGCCCGGCGAAAAATGGGTCGACGTGAACACGACGACCCAGACGCTCGTGGCCTACGAGGGCACGAAGCCGGTCTTCGCGACGGCGGTCTCGACGGGCCTCGTCGACAAGGAAGACAAAGAGAAGGACCACCACACGCCGCCGGGCACGTTCCGGATCCGCGAGAAGCACATCGCGGCGACGATGGACGGTGACGTCGCGAGCGACGGCCCGTACTCGATCGAGGACGTGCCGTGGATCATGTACTTCAACGGCAGCTACGCGCTCCACGGCGCCTTCTGGCACAACAACTTCGGCAAGACGAAGAGCCACGGCTGCGTGAACATGGCGCCGCAAGATGCGAAGGCGATCTTCGCGTGGACCGAGCCGCACCTGCCCGACGGCTGGCACGGCGTGATGTCGACGACCGAGAAGCCCGGCACGCGCGTCATCATCCACGAGTAGCGCGGGTGAGCGCGCGACGCGCCGCTCAGGGGAAGAGCGTCTTCGCCATGCGCTTGATGGCGGCGCTGCGCGTCGCGCTCGCCTCCGCGTCGGTGGGCGGCGCGGGCGGGAGCGGCGCGGGCTCGCTGCCGGCGTCGACCTGCGCGAGGCGCTGCATGCGCACGTCCCAGCGAGAGCGCGCGCGTCCGGAGAGGATGCGCCACTCGGCGCGACGTCGTTCGAGCTCGCGCTGGTACGGCTCACGCGCCACCATGCTCG
The DNA here is from genome assembly GCA_034666145.1 of Myxococcales bacterium. Lineage (GTDB taxonomy): Bacteria > Myxococcota_A > Polyangia > Polyangiales > Polyangiaceae > Labilithrix. The sequence goes on from JAXDMI010000674.1 coordinate 7,403, forward strand.
GCGCCTCCTTGATCCATTTCTCCTGGAGCGGGAGCGCTGCCTTGTCGGCCTCGGCTTCGAGCGTGTTGGCGCGATCGCGGAGCTCGTCGGCCTTCGGGATGTTCTTCACGCCGCGGAAGCGCGATGCGGTCGCGCGGCAGCCGATGGGATCGGCGAGCGTGCACGCCTTCTCGTAGAGCTCGGCGGCGCGCTGCTCGTTGCGGGGGATCGACTTGTACCCGGCGTGGTTGAGATCGGCGAGGACCACGCAGGCGAGCGCATTGCTCTGGCCGGTGCATCCCTCTTCGAGAATGCGCAGGCCGCGTCCCGCATCGTCACGACGGAAGCGATCGACGGCGAAGCCCCACAGCGCGCACGTCGTCTTGTCGATGGTGCAGCCGAGGCGAAAGAGCTCCTCGGCCTTCACGGCATCGGTGTCCTGCGCGGCGAAGCCGGCGGCGAGACAG
>JAXDMI010000675.1:0-11814 GCA_034666145.1 Myxococcales bacterium
GACCCATCTCGATGCAGGTTTTTCTGCGCTCTCCGACGGCACGCGTCGCGGGATCCTCCAGCGGCTCGGTCGCGGCAGCGCGTCGATCACCGATCTCGCGTCGACCTTCGACATGACGCTCACCGGCATGAAGAAGCACGTCCGCATCCTGGAAGACGCAGGCCTCGTCACGACCGAGAAGATCGGTCGCGTGCGGCAATGCAGCCTCGGGGGTCATCGCCTCGACGAGGAGACGAAGTGGATCGAGAGCTACCGAGAGATGGTGGAGTCCCGCCTCGACCGGCTCGAGGATTTCCTCGAGCGCACGAAAGGAAAATCGTCATGACCAATGCAAGCACCGCAGCCACCCGCGCCACCATCACCACGCCGAGCGATCGCGAGATCCGTATCGAGCGCATCTTCAACGCGTCGCGCGATCATGTGTGGCGCGCGCTGACCGATCCCAAGCTCGTCGCGCAGTGGTGGGGCCGCGGCAACAAGCTCGAGATCGTGCGCATGGACATGGAGCGCGGTGGTCACTGGCGCTTCGTCGAGCATTCGCCGCACGGCACGCACGGGTTCGAGGGCCGCTATCGCGAGGTGAAGCCCCAGGAGCGCGTCGTCCAGACGTTCGAGTGGGACGGCATGCCGGGCCACGTCGCGGTCGAGACGCTCACGCTCGAAGATCTGGGCGACGGCCGCACGAAGCTCGTCACGACGTCGCTCTTCCACACCGTCGAGGACCGCGACGGCATGCTGAAGTCGGGCATGGAAGGCGGCGTGAACCAGAGCCACGCGGCGCTCGATGCGCTGCTGGCCAAGATGGGCTGAGCGCTTTTCTGGGTTGCGCGCCTGGGGAGCACGTCCGTAGCGTGTCGCATGCGAACGCTCCGTTTGGTGCGCAGTGCCCTGGTCCTGATGTCGATGACACTCGCGGCGGCGTGTGACAAGCCCGCCACGCAAGCAGCGGACGACGCCGCTGCGAGCTCGCGAGCCAGCGCCACCGGCGATCCGCCGGCGGCTCCTGCCGCTTCGTCGGCTGCGGGCACGAACGACGCGGACGCCGGCGTCCCGAGCAAGCCGACGGGCAAGACGGTGGAGACACCGGCGGGTCTCGCGACCGAGTCGGGCGACGAGATTCGCCTCGCGGGCAAGACCATCTATCCGCCGCCGGATTGTCCGGCCGGCGGCAAGGACGGCTGCGCGAAGGTGAAGGCCGTTCGCACGGGCATGGAGGGCGTGAAGATCCTCCGCCACTTCGACGGACCCGGTGGTCCGAAGAGCATCTTGCTGCTCCAGGCAACGACGGCGGGCAATGCCTGCAACGGCGGGCCGCTGTTCTTCGTGCGCGTCGCGAAGGATGCGCCGCCGCAATACTCCGACGTGTTCGACTACTGCGGAGGCCCGGATCCGATGGTCGGCGCGATGCCGGACAAGATCCTCATCAACGTCCCGGCGCATCCGCCGAACAAGGGCGGCGCGATCATCCCCGCGAAGAACATGGAGTACGACATCGCGACGGGCACGCTGGTGGCAGCGGCGCCCGAAAAGAAAAAGAAGCGATGAAGACGCTGGTCTTCGGGGCGACCGGCATGACGCGTGGGTGAGGAAGTCACCGCTGATCGGGTATTGAAGGGGGTATCTTCCCTCGCATGCCTCGCATGCGTTGCGTCTTCCTCTCTGCGCTCGTCGTCCTCGTAGCTGCCTGCGGTACACCGCCGGCGGCATCGCCCACGCTGACCTCGCCGCCGCTCGCGAAGACTGCGCGCGCCACCGATGGGCCGGCGCCATCGAGCTCCGCGAGCACGCCGGTCGGCGAGCGGAGCTCCGGCTACGATCAGCCGTCGCAGGCGATCCTCGACGTGCTCCGCGCGCCGACGCCGCCGCGTCCCTACGTGGATCCGACCGGCGCGACGATCCTCCTCGCGTCGTGGCTGCAGTATCCGCCGATGGCCCGGGTGGCCGAGCCGTTCCTGCGCCTCGCCGGCGTGCGCGTCGAGCCGAGGACGCGTCGCAAGCACGATACGTCGGGCGGCTACGGCATCAGCCCGTGCGCGCGTGACTTCACGCTCGTCGACGTGCAGCGCGGCTCGGAGCTCCGCATCGCGCTCCCCGCCGGTGGTTGCGCCGATGCGCCGTTGTGGTCGGCCGACGGAAAGCGCGTGGCGTTCCGGAACACGTCTGCCGATGCCGTCGAGCTCTGGGTCGCCGATGGCAAGACCGGCGAAGCGCATCGCGTGGGTGACCTCCGCGTCAATCCGATGCTGTCGAGCAACACGATGCAGTGGATGCCCGATCAGAAGACGATGCTCGTGAAGCTCGTGCCGGACAACGCGGGTCCGCCTCCGAGTGCACCCGTGGTGCTCGATGGTCCGAGCATCCAGGAGACCAACGGGCAGAAGGGCGAGAGCAGCACGTACGAGGCGCGCGACACGCTCACCGGAAAGCACGACGAGGATCTCTTCGACTATTACGCGTCGGCGCAGCTCGCGCTCGTTGACATGGACACGGGCCGAGCGACACGCGTGGGCGCACCGGCGATCCTCGCCGATGTCGACGTGGCGCCCGACGGCGAGCACATCCTCGTGCAGTCGGTGCGGAAGCCGTATTCGTACGTGACGACGTGGAACCGGTTCCCTCACGTCGTGGAGATCTGGGATCGGAGCGGAAAGATCACGCACGCGGTGGCGGCGCTGCCGCTGGCCGATCGCGTGCCCGTGCACGGCGTACCGACGGGCCCCCGCGATTTCGACTGGCGCTCGACCGAGCCCGCGACGCTGACGTGGGCCGAGGCCCTCGACGGCGGCGACTGGAAGGCCAAGGTCCCCGCGCGCGACAAGGTGCTCATGCACAAGGCTCCGTTCACGACGGCCCCCGTCGAGATCGCGCGCACCGAGCAGCGCTACACCGGGATCTCCTGGGGTGAGCAGCCGAGCCTCGCCCTCCTCCGCGAGGACGACGAGAACCGCCACTGGACGCGCACGTTCACGATGAACGTCGACGCGCCGGCCACGAAGCCCAAGGTCCTTTTCGATCTCTCGACCGACGAGCACTACAAGCACCCCGGCTCACCGGTGATGCGCCGCCTCCCCACCGGACCCTGGGTCGTGAGACAGAGCGGCACCTCCATCTATCTCGCCGGAGATGGCTCGTCGCCGGACGGCGATCGTCCCTTCCTCGATCGCCTCGATCTGGCGACGCAGAAGACGGAGCGCCTCTTTCGCAGCGACAAGACCGCGTACGACTGGTTCGTCGGCTTCACCACCGACCCGACCAACGCGACGTTCCTGACGTGGCATCAGTCGCCGAGCGATCCGCCGAACGCCTTCGTGCGCACGCTGGCGGGAGCGCAGTCGAACGCGGCGCCGGGTGAGCCGGCGTTCGCATCGGCGCCGCGAGCGTTGACGCATCTGCCGGATCCCACGCCTGCCGTGCGCTCCATCAAGAAGCGGCTCGTGAAGTACAAGCGCAAGGACGGCATGGACCTGTCGTTCACGCTGTACACGCCGCCCGGCTATCAAGAGGGCACGCGCGTCCCGGCGGTGCTCTATGCGTATCCGCTCGACTACGCAGACGCGTCGAAGGCGGGTCAGGTCACTGGCTCGGAGCAGACGTTCACGCGCCTCGACCAGTATCGTCTGCTGCTGCTCGCGGGCTACGCGATCATCGATCGGGCGGCGTTCCCGATCGTGGGCGATCCGAAGAAGGCCTACGACCACTACCTCGAGCAGCTCGTTGCCGATGCCGCGGCGGCGGTGGAGAAGGCGGTGGCGCTCGGCGTCGTCGATCCCGAGCGCGTCGGTGTGACGGGGCATAGCCACGGCGCGCTCATGACGGTGAACCTGCTCGCGCACTCGGAGCTGTTCCGCGCCGGCGTCGCGACGAGCGGCTCGTACAACAAGACGCTCACGCCGTTCGGGTTCCAGAACGAACGACGCTCGGTGTGGGACGCGCAGCGCGTCTACCTCGAAGCCTCACCGTTCTTCTTCGCCGACAAGCTGAAGCTCCCTCTCCTTCTCGTGCACGGCGCGGACGACGCCAACCCGGGCACGACGCCGCTCCAGGCGTCGAAGCTCTACGAGGCGGTCCGCGGCAACGGCGGCACGACGCGTCTCGTGATGCTGCCGCACGAGCCGCACTGGTACACGGCGATGGAATCGAACGAGCAGCTCGCCTACGAGATGATCCGCTGGTTCGACCTGTACGTGAAGAACGCGCCGCCGCGGGCCAAAGCGAAATAGCGGGATCGCGAGAATCGCCGGAACGCGAAAATCGCGGCGATTCAGGTCGAGTTTCGTCGCTGGGGAAGGATCTTCTCCGCGCCCCCGTAGAGTCGGGTCGCGGAGGTTTTCAGCCCAATGTTCTTCAGCGATCTTCATGTTCAGACCCTTTCTCGCGGCATCCTCAACCCTGGAGAGCAGCTGCTCGGCCAGACCGTCACCGGCTACATGCCGTGGTGGGCGTTCGGCTTCATCCGCCGCCAGTACCTGGTGCTCGCGACGGATCAGCGCCTGATCCTCGTCGACCATCGCTACAGCTTCATCCAGCCGACGACGCAGCGCCTTCATGCGATCGACTCGATCCCGTGGTCGAACGTCCAGGAGGCGAAGGTCACCGGCCTCTTCCTGAAGAAGAAGCTGAAGGTCCGCGGCATCGGCGAGCGCGGCCCCGTCTCGCTCAAGATGGTCATCTCGAACATGTTCTTCGGCCTCCTCGCGCCGATGAAGAACAACATGCAGGGCGCGCGCACGATCGGCTCGGTCGCGACGCAGATGCAGAGCGGCGGCGCCCCGGCGCTCGGCCCGGCATCGCAGCAGCAGTACGGCGCACCGCCGTCGTTCCAGCCGCCTGCGCAGCTCCAGCAGCCTTCGTACCCGCCGCAGGGCGCGTACGCTCCGCCGATGCCGCAGGTCAACGCGCCCGGCTACGCTTCGGTCCCGCCTGCCGCGCCGCAGTACGGTCAGGTCCCGCAGCCGTACGGCGCGGCGCCCTCGCCGTTCGATCCGCCGCGTCAGTACTGATTCTGTACCGAGCAGCGGTCACGACGGTCGGCCCGGCAATGCGCTTCACAGCGCGCTGTCGGGCCGTCCTGTTTTCGTCTTCCTCAGCGACCGCTCGAACGTGAGGGGCGTACGCCGAGGTAGACTCCGTAGGCGCGGCGGCCGCCGGGTTGATGGACGGTGGTCGTGAAGCCGGCATCGCTCATGCGACGGCGGAAGCCCGTGTTGATGTCCTCGGACCAGATCGCGAGCACGCCGCCCGCCGAGAGCGCCGCGAAGCTTCGCGCGAGCGCGTTGCGTCCATAGAACGGCTCGTCGTCGCCCTTCGACGTGGCATGTGGACCTTCGTAGAGGTCGAGGATGATCGCGTCGTAGCCGCCGGCCGGCGCCTTGGCGATCACGCGGCCGACGTCGGCAATCACCACCGTCACGCGCGGATCGAGCACCGCGCCGCGCGTGAGCGGAGCAAGCTGGTCGCGGCACCACGTCTCCACCTCGGCGGTGAGCTCGGCGACGGTGACTCGCGCTGCCTCCGGCAATGCGTCGAGCGCAGCGCGCAGCGTGTAGGCCATGCCGAGGCCGCCGATCAGGACGCGCGGTGCCTTCAGGCCGGCGATTTGCGCGCAGGCGAGCGTCGCGACCGCCTCCTCCGAGCGGCGATCGCCGCTCGTCATGAGCACGCGACCGTCGATCGTGATCAGGAACTCCTTCGCTCGCCGGCGGAGCTGGAGCTCGCCCTCCGTCGTCGAGACGGTCGCCAGGAGCTCGAGAGGTCGCAAGACCTGGAGGCTACCATTTCCCCAGGCTGAGCTAAGCTGGGGCCATGCTGGGAAAGCACGCGCTCATCGCCGTAGTTCCCCTCGCGCTCGCCGTCGGTGCGTGCAACCTCCTCAACGGCAGCAGCGACCTGCTCACGAGCGACGGCCTCCGCGACGGCCTCTCGCCCGACGGCGGACGCGCCGGCGACGGAGCCGGTGGTGGCACCGATGGCGGCGGAACGACGGGCGGCGACGGCGGTGGAGCTACGGACGACGGCGGCGGCGGCTTCATCGCCGACGCCGGCATCAATCCGAAGGTCAACGCGTGCGGACAGAACCTCGTGTGTCTTCCCAACGCCAGCGGCTGGAGCCCGGCGGCTCTGCTGGTGAGCTTCGGGGGAGGCCCGGGCAGCGCCTGCCCCGCCGAGTTTCCGCAGGCGACCGACCTCATGACGTCCGGCGGAGGAAGCTGCGGCTGCACGTGCACGCCGAGCGGCGGCTCCTGCGCGGGAGGCGTCGCGAGCAAGTCGGGCGCCGCGTGCGCCGGAGCGAGCACGGCGCTCGCCGCCGTCGCAAGCTCGTGCAGCACCATCGCCGCGACGCTGCCGCTGCCCGTCGCGTTCGTCCCTACATCGAACGGACTGCCGCCGAGTAACTGCGGAGGCACGGTGTCCCCCGGGCTCGGCGACCCGAAGCCAGCGCGCGTCTGCACCGGCGCGGTCCCGGTTTCCGGAACCAACTGCGCCACCGGCGAGGTCTGTGTCAAACAGACCAATTTTCCGTTCGGTGGGCTCACGTGCATCATCCACGACGGCGACATCGCGTGCCCCCGCCACCTCGACTACCGGGTCCCGGTCGGCGCTGCCGTCGCGGACGGCCGATCCTGCAACAACACTTGCTCCTGCCAGCCCGAGCCGTGCGGCGGCACGCTCGAAGCCTTCTCCGACACGGCGTGCGCGACCTCGGTGAACAAGGTCAACGTCGACGGCACCTGCACGATGGCCGGCACGGACATGACGGGAATGTCCTATCGCTTCACGCCTTCGCTTGGCTGCGGCGTGAGCGTCCCCGCAAAGGTGCTCGGCACCGAGACGTACACTGCGCAGCGCACGCTCTGTTGCTCGTTCGGGTTCTGAGCGCTCTTCCTGCTACTTCGGGCCGCTACTTCGGGCCGACCGTCGGCGGCACCGGCGGCTGGCTGTCCGGGACGACGCACGACGAGAGATCGAAGAGCATGAACTCGAGCGCCTTCTCCTGCGGCGAGAGATCAGCCGAGCTGCATCCCGTCGGGACCGTGGTGTTGAGGCTCTGGTAGTCACCCGATGCGGCGCCGACGTGGAGATCGCTGTAGACGACGCGCCCGCACTGCATCGCAGGCGCGGCGGTGGTCGGCGTGTTGAACGTGAAGTACTCCGTCGCGCCCGCCGACTTCGACTCGGCCTTGATCCACGGCTGCGACGCCGTGTGCATCGCGGTCACGTCCGCATTGTGCTTCGCCGACGTGATGTTGAGCTTGCCGCCCGAGAGCGCATTGACGTTGGTGAGCCAGTCCTGGAGCGCAACCCCCTTCGGGAACGGCATCCCGTTGGGCAGCGTGGTCACGATCGACGAGGTGATGTCACCGAGATCGTTCGTGCCCGCCGACCACGTCGCGAGGTTCGCGCTGCCGAACGGCCCCGAGTTGAACCACGAATAGTGGAAGTGCGATGCGAACACGCGACCACCGGCTGCCGCATAGTCGACGAGCGCCTGCTGGTTCATCGACGTCGTCTCCTGGCCTTCGCAGGAGAGGAGGACGATATCGTAGTTGGCGAGCTCGGTCTTCGAGCTCCACAGCCCAGTGGAGCTCGCGGGACCGGGCGGCGACGTATTCGGGCCGCCGAAAATGCCGCCTCCACCGCCCTGGAAGATATGGAGATGACCCGCGCCGCCGGAGCCGCCGTTGTATTCGGTCTCGTCGAGACCGACGCGCTTGAGCAGGCATTCGAGGGAATCCGAGCCACCGGTCGATATCGCGATATTGGGGATATCGCCTTCTTGGGTATTCTTCGGGAATCGCAGGCTGTGATCCGGTTGCGGGTTGTCGACGCACTGCCCCACGTTGGCGATCGTGAGCTGCCTCCGCCACTTGCCGATCTGGATGACGAGCGGGATGTTCGGGCCGTCGGGCACGTTCTGGAGCGTGAACTTGCCCTTCGCGTCGGTGAGCGTCGTGACGACCGGGCTGCCGCTGTAGAGCGAGTCGCACGAGTCGCAGGTGGCGCCCTTGGGGAGATCTTTGACGGGCGCGTTCGGTACGTAGACGACCACGTTGTAGAGCGGGTTCTTGCCGGCGGGATCGTAGACGACGCCGCTCACCGTGGTGGACGCGCCGCCCGCACACGCATGTTGCTGGCACTGGAGTCCGACGCAGCCCGGCTTGCCGGCCTCCACACTGCCGGCTTCGCCGAAGCCGCCGCCGCTCGAGCCGATGCCGCCGTCGGTCTCGCCGCCCGGAGTCGGAGGGGGCTCGAAGCCGATGGTCGGAGTGGCGCTCCCGCACGCGGAGATCGACGCGATGGCGAGGCAGCTGCTGGCGATGGCGGTCGCGATGACGACGACGGTTCGACTCATGGCGCGCATTCTATGGCCGACCGTGCCACCTGCCGTCATCGCCGCGCAATGAGACGGCGAGGGGATGCCTACATGCGATGCGCGTGTCGGCTCGTTCGGGGTCGCTCACTCGAATTCGATGACGTAGCTGACGACGGCCCCGCCGCTGCCTGCGAGCGAGTCGTCGTTCCAGCCGAGCACGCCGCCCGGCTCGTAGAAGTCGAGATAACTTTCCAGGCCCCCCCCGCTGTTGTCCGGTTGTGAGGTCGCCCACGCCGTGAAGCTCCATGGCGTTCCGTCGACCCAGTGCCAGGCGCCGCCCGGCTCGTCGGCGGCGGTCGGGTCGAGTTGGAAACCGCCGAGCCATGGACCGATGGGGCCGAGGAACGCATCGCTGTCGGACACGACGAGCCCCTTCACGAAGTCGTTCTCCTCGGGCGATCCGAACGTGACGAGATGGCCGCCCGCCTGCTCCGCGCGCATGCGGGCGTCGCTCCACGATAGCCCGCTGCGATCGACGTAAACGGCGTAGCCGTGGCCATTCACCGGCCAGATCTGCGCCCCGGGCGGGAACACGCGTGCGTCGCCATCCGCGTCGCGCGCAGCGTCGATGCTGCCTGCGTCGACGCCGGTGGGGTCGCTGCGGTCGACGTCAGCATCGAAAGGGACCACGGACGCGTCGGCGGCGCCGTTGCTGAGGCCGTCGGTCGATACCGCGAGCGAGCACGCGCCGGAGGAGCAGACCGCAGCGAACGCGAAAAGGGCCAAAGGCAAGACGAGGATCGCGGCAGGCCCGCGACGGAACGACATCGTCCCAGTCTACCGCTCCGGGTCGCCGCCATGGTGGTCGGCGAAAATTTACGCCGCGCGAATGTTTACGCTCCTGCTCACCAGAGGCGAACGAGGACGCCGAGCGATCCCCGGAACGCGAAGAGCGAGCTGCGGGAGGCAGCGCCGGCGGCGGTGCGGAGCGGGTCGACCACGGTCCCGGCATCGAGAGAGAGCAGCAGCCCCGGCACGAGCGTCACATCGAAGCGCGTTAGCGCGACGCCCTCGGGCCGAACCGTGTTGCGCAGGACGCCGGCGCCGATGCCTCCGCACGCGCCAAGATCGAAGCGCGCGCCGAGCGGTGCCAGCGCGCAGATCGTGGAGAGCAGATCGAAGAGCCCCACCGACACGTTCTGTTCGGCCTGCGGGAGGAACGCCGACGTCACGGCGTGGAAGCCGAGCGCGCCGCGCCTCACGTCGAAGCCGAGCGCGACGCCCGGCGCCGGATGCGGGAGCGCGCCCACGTCGACCGCGCCGCCGAGCGCGAGCGACCAGCGGACGTCCTTCGACGGCAGCGGCGCTGCGACGGGATCGGCGGCGGCCGCCGGAGCAGCGAACGCCAGGAGCATCGCCGACGTTGCCGACGCGATCGACGCGATCGAAGCGCGCGACGTTCGGCTCATGGCTGCGGTGTCGCCAAGCCGTCCGCGATCTGCGTGAACAGCGAAGGCCAATCCACGTCGCCGTAATCGTCTCCGAATCGAACGAATACCAAGTGCTTGTCAGGAATCACGAATACGTATTGGCCTCGATATCCTTTTGCGAAATAGTGACTTCGCTCGTCGAGACTCCAGAACCACTGATATTTACCGCGCTTGACGTTGCCGTCGGTGGTCTGGACGACGCCCGCGACCGGATCGACGGCCAGCGACTCGCGAATCCACTCTGGCGGCACCACGGCGTGACCGTTCATCACGCCCTCGTGCAGGAACAGGAGACCGATGCGTGCGTGGTCACGCGTCGTTGCGCTGAAGCCGCCGAATAGCTTCTCGATACCGCTCGACGGACTGTCGAGCGACCACGCCGCGGGATATTCGGCGCCGAGCGGGCCCCAGACGCGCTCCTCGAAATACTGCGACACGGTCTTGCCCGCGAGCCGGCGATTCATCGCATCCCAGATCAGCTCCATGCTCACGCTGCCGTAGAGATAGTGCGTCCCGGCCGGCCACTTCACGTCGTACGAGTACATGCGGGCGCGAAGATCGGTCGTGTAATAGAACGCGCCGCCGGCGTAGGAGTCCTCGATGAAGTCGATCCCCGCGGTCATCCGCAGGAGCTGCTCCAGCGTGATGTCGCCATATCCCTTCTTGGCAGCGAGCTCGGGGACATAGGATACGAGGCGATCGTCGATGGATCGGACGACGCCGTCGCGCACGGCGCAGCCCACGAGGACCGCGGCGAAGGTCTTGCTCATGGAGAACGACGGCAGCTGCGTGGTACGTGTGACGCGATCGAAGTAGCGCTCGTAGACGATGGCGTCGTCCCGCACCACCAGGAACGAGCCGGTGTGATTCTGCGCGAGGAGCTCGTCGAACGAGCCATACGTGTTGTGGAGCGAGCGCGTGATCCCGATCTTCGCCTCGGTGGCGCTCGTGAGGAGCGGCGCCGGGCTCGCCGCGCGGACCTCACGGCTCTCGAAGTACGTCGGCGCCGAGAGGCTCGGCTCTCCGAAGTACATGATGCGCGAGTAGAGGCAGGCGCTACACGCGATCGCGCAGGCGATCGCGACCACGACTGCTGCTGCGCGAGTCCGCCACATCGACAGGGCGATCTAGCACGGGCGCGACCGATGGGCGGGCGGTTCGCGCGTGCTGAACACGCGGCGGAAACATGGGAAAGCTCCGCGAGAGCTACTTCGCGAAGATGACGAGGTGCCTCAGGCGAGGCGTGCCACCTGGGCGCCCATCCGTCCGGTGAGCGCGCGGCGCAGCATGCGAACTGGGCGCGAATTCCCGATGCGAGTTGCGGGCGTGGGTGCGATCGACGCCGACACGGAGCTCGTCCAGATCAGCGCGACGATCGCGCGGAAGCGGAACGCGAGATGACGCCGGAAGATCACAGATCGAGGTTGAACAGCGGCTTCTCCGTCGGCCTCGACGTGTCCGACCCAGGAGCCCTGGCCCCCCCCTCTTGCGAGGATGCGAGGGGTACTCGTCGCGGCTCAGCCCGGCGATATTCGGCACTCCTTCCAGGGCGGCGGCACGGTTTGCGGCTGCGTCTTGTCGGGTGCCCCGGCCGCTGTGTCCGTCGTTCAGAGTGCAGATCGAGATCACCCTGCTCGTCACCGGCGCGCTCGTCCGAACCTCCGAGTTCGTCTGGAGATCCCAGAAGGCGCCGAGTGAGGAGAAGGTCCCCGGCGTCGTCGAGTCGATCGCTAGGTTGGCGCGGTCCGAGCGCTTGATCGGTCGTTGAGCGTTGTCGAGGAGGCGCGAATAGCCGGTACGGACTAGGCTAGTACGGCGACACAGAGGAATGGAACGGTCGCGGGTAGCGACCGAGGAACGTCCCCGGCCGAGCACGTCGCTGACCGCGAAGCTCACGTGAGCGCGGCGAGCGCCCCGCGCAGAACGTCCTGCAGGTCCAGCGCATCACCGTTCGCGACGCGACGCTGCGAGACGTGATCCACCGCTCGACGCGCATCGGTCGCGCAGAAGCCC
>JAXDMI010000676.1:0-3205 GCA_034666145.1 Myxococcales bacterium
CTCGTCGGAGATGTAATAGACGTCGATGCCGCCGTCCGCGCGACGGAAGGGCGTCACATCGTGCACGTTGGCCTTCGCGGTGATCGGCTGGGCGACGTCCCAGCTCGTGCCGTCGTGGCTGATCCGGACGTACGCGATCATGTTGGTCTGGTCGCCGTTCTGCCATGTGGCCGCGAGCGAGCCATCGGCGAACGAAGCCACAACCGCTCGAACACCACGGCGACGTGGCCCGTTGCGGTGTCCTCGAGGAGCGCGCCGTCGTAGTCGAAGGGCGCTCCGGTGCTCACCGGAATGATCGAGGCCTTCAAGAGGGGGATCGTCGAGAGCGGCGGGAGCGCCACCGGCAAGACGGGGAGGTGCGACGGTTGCGCGTCGACGTCGGCCGCTCCGTCCTCGGTGACCGGCGCGAGCGCATCGCTATCCGCGCCGGCGTCGCTGACCGTGACTGTCGACGCGCCATGATCGGCACAGGCCGCGAGCGTGACCGTGCCCAGCGCGAACGCGGCGCACGCGCGAAGCACGAGCGTGCGCCGGCGTGACGTCGTCACGGGGCGGGAACGCGTCCCTTCGGATCCGCCGCGAGGTTGACGAGGAACGTCGCCGCCTGCGCGCGCGCCTTCGGGTCGTCGAACACCACGAAGTGGCCGTCGTTTCCGCCGCTGGGCACGAACTGCGCGAGCACGCCGCTCGCGCGACCGTCGCCGATGTTCGCGGTGATGCCGCCTTGCGCGACCGCGACGTCGGCGAGGCCGGCCCATGCCGCTTCGACCACGGCATGGGTGCCCGGTGCTTGCCGCGGCAGACCGATCGCCACCGAAAGCGTCTCGATGGTGTGCGGCGGTGCATAAGAATCGCCCGAACCATCGGCGGCGACGCCTTCGGTCTGGAAGACGCTCTTCGGCGCCGTGCTGCCCCGCGGATTGCGCGAGATGAAACCGCCATATTCCAGCGGATCCGCGGGATCGATGATGGTCTGCACGAGCGTCATCACGGGGTGGAAGATGTTCAGCTCGGTCGCGGCCTCGGCGTCGCCGAGCCCAACGAGGATGCGGAACGCCGCAGCGACGTCGACCGGCTTCGTCTTCTCGAGGAGGCTGAGCGCGAGGTCACTGCCGGCGCCGCTGAGGACGGCGCCGCGCGCGAGATCGCTCCCGGCGAGGAAGAGCGGACCGTTGAGGCCGCCTTGCGAGTGGCCGAAGAACATCACCTTCGAGCTGTCGAAGGCGATGTCCTGACCGGTGCTCGAGATCGCGGCCGGCACCTTCGCGTGCGACGCCGTGAAGAGGCGCGCTTGCTGCACGACGTCGACCGCGGACTGTCGATTGCTGGTGCGCGCTGCGAGGATGTTGTCGAGGTTGAAGAACAGGAGCTCGATGGTGGTCTCGCGCTGCGGATCGTTCATCGCGGGTGCGCCGGGCCGCGCGCCGTGGAAGATCTGATCGACGCCCATCGCGGCGAGGCAGCGAGAGGTGAGCGCCTGCGCCGTGCCATCACCGATGTACGAGCGGTAGTCGCCGCCGGTTCCATGCGCGTACAGCACGATCGGGTAGCCAGCGGCTGGCACCGGACACTTCGCCGCGTCCGGGACGGCGAGGGCGAAGCGCAGGTCGAACATGTTCTGCAGCTTGGGCTTGCCGTTCTCGATCACGAAGCCGCCGCCGTCCGCGGGCTTGCGGAACGGGATGGTGCCTGCTTGGTAGTTCGGCGAAGGTCCGTACGATCCTTCGTAGACGACCATGTCGACGGTCGTCTCCTTCTTCTGCCAGGCGGACGCCGACGGCGCGGGAACGTTCGCGACGACGTCGTCCATGGCCGCGAAGGTCTCCTCGGTGGGATCGTCGGTGGTGAACACCGTGAGATGAACGATGTCGGCGGCCGCGATGCCTACCGCCGCGAGCTCGTGCACCGCGGGCGCGTAGAGGTCGTGGGCCGCGCGCGTGCGGTCCGTGGTGGGCTTTCGCTCGAGGACCTCTTCGAGGTCGGAGCTCGTGCCGACGGGCGCGCCCACCAGCGATCGCACCTTGTTCGTGACCACGATCGCATAGCGCGTCTTCGCGCGGAGCGGACGACCCAACATGGGGATGACGGCGAGCGTGTTCGACGGCCAGTACACGCCCTCCGCTTGCTGCCAGTGGAGCTGCGCGAGGTGCCGCTTGCCGTGCTCGGGTGAGGACGGATCGACGTCGATGATCTGCACCGATGCGTCGTTGGCGAGCGTCGCCGGCGGATCGGCAGGGAGCGTCGTGGGGTCGATGGCGTCGTCGAAGCGAAGCGCGGCAGCGGCAGCGGGCGAGAAGCCTTTCAGGAGACCGGCGGCCTCGGACACGTACTGCTTCAGGAGAGGCAGCGACGACGGGTTGGGGAAGCCCTTGAAGACGATCGCGCCGCTCGCGTCCTTCCGGAGATCGCTCGGAAAGGGGTGATCGAAGAACGTCTTGTCGGCGAGCTCGTCGAGCGAGGCCGGCACGACGAAGATCGAGCGCGCCGCGCTGGAGCCGCCGCTCGACGACGAGCCCGAGCTCGCGCCACATGCGCCGGTTGCGCCGCTCACGATCACGCAGCCCACGGCCACCAAGCAGCGAGCTACCGACGAGGAAGAGTGTCGCATCGCGGAGACCGGTATAGCACTGGGATTAGCGGCGCCACAGCGGGGCTGGCATGATGCGGGAGTGACGTCGTCACCCCATCGCGCGCCCGCGCCGCCAGCCTGGAGCTCGGAGGTCTTCACGGTGGGCGTCACGGGTACGAACGGCAAGACCACGACGACGGCGTGGGTGGCCGCGGCGCTGCGTGCGCTGGCGGCGTCGAAGGGCACGGGACCGGTCGCTCGAGCGACGACGGTCGGGTTCTTCCTCGACGACGAGGAGGTGGCCGTCGAGAAGACGTATGCGGGCTTCGTCGATGCGATGCGCGCGTGCTTCGACAGGGGCGGCAGGCATGCCGCGATCGAGCTGACGAGCGAGGCGCTCGCGCAAGGCTTCGCGCGCGCGTGGCCGTGTCGCGTCGGCGTGTTCACGAATCTCACGCACGATCATCTCGATGCGCATGGGAGCGCCGAGCATTATCTCGC
This sequence comes from Myxococcales bacterium, assembly GCA_034666145.1. Classification (GTDB taxonomy): domain Bacteria; phylum Myxococcota_A; class Polyangia; order Polyangiales; family Polyangiaceae; genus Labilithrix. Next base: position 3,071 of record JAXDMI010000676.1, read on the forward strand.
GAGCAAGGCACAGCTCTTCGTGGCGTTGCCACCGGGCGGCACGGCAGTGCTCAATGCGGCCGATCCCGTGTTCGAGCTCCTGAGCGAGGTGATGCCGCCGGGGGTCGAAGTTCTCTCGTACGCGGTGCCGGCCCG
>JAXDMI010000677.1:0-6478 GCA_034666145.1 Myxococcales bacterium
GAGGTAGCGCGCCTGAAAGCGATAGAACGACGTGCCGAGGGTGATGTCGCCGCCGATGCCGGGGTTCGAGCCGTTGACGGTGCGCGTGAGGATCTCGAGACGATCGTCCGAGCCGAAGAAGAAGAAGCGCAGCGAGTTCTTCTTGTCGAAGTCCTTCTGCAGCATCACCTGGTAGTCGTAATAGACGGGCGCGGTCGTGACGCCGGCGCCGGCCTGCTCGAGCACGGGCTTCAGCCAGAGATCGACGTACGAACGACGTCCGGCGACGGTGAAGTTCCATCCCGTCTCGCCGATGGGACCCTCGACCAGGAACCGCGCGTCGATGAGATCGGCCTGCGCGAGCCCGTGGATCTTCTTGTCCTTGCGGACGGTCGGGTTCTTCACGCCGACGTCGACGATCGCGCCGGTCACGCGGCCGTAATACGAGCTGAAGTTGCCGGGGTAGAAGTCGATCTTCTCCAGCATCTCGGTGGGGATCACGCTGGAGAGCCCGCCGAAGTGGTAGACGATCGGAACCAGCGTGCCGTCGACGTAGACGTTCGTCTCGTTCGGTGACGCACCGCGAACGATCAGCAAGCCGGCGATCGCGGGCGGCCGAGCGACACCGGGCAGGTTCTGGATGGCGCGGAGCGCATCGCCGTTGGTGCCGGGGATGCGCGACAGCTCGCGCTGCTCGAGCGTGCGCTTCGTGACCTCGCGCGGCGGACGCTGGCCCTTGACCTCGACCTCCTCGACGTCCTCGCCCTTGTTGGTCTCGGGCTGCACGGCGACGACCTTCGCGAGCCGGACGTCGACCTTCGCCTCTTGACCCGGATCGAAGGTCTCGTCGTACGACTGCTCGACGTAGCCCTCGGCGCTGACGGTGACGTGGTAGGTGCCGGCGGGGAGCTCGTCGACGGCGAACGCGCCTTGGTCGCTCGCCGTCGCGCGCAGCGATCTCCCGTCGGCGGCGGTGATCGTGATGGTCGCGCCGGGAAGCGGCACCTGCTTCGCGCCGCGCTCGGTGAGCACGCGTCCGACGAGGCGCGAGGCCGGCGGATTGAACACGTACTTGTGGCGGATCTTCGCGGCGACCGCCGTTCCGTTACGGCGCGCCGGCTCGTACTCGAGCTTCTTCGCCGCGTCGGTCGCAGCCTCGTCGAAGCCGTGGCCCGCGGGGTTCTCCACGACGACGTTCGTGACCGCGCCGTTCGCGTCGAGCGTCAGGATGAGGTCGATGGTGACCGGATCCTTCACCTTGTCGGTGATGGCCTGCGCCGGGTACGTGGCGCCCTCGTCCTTCTTCACCACGGGGACCGTGATGGTGGGCGCAACCGGCGGAGGCGGCGCTGGAGCCGGCTCTTCAGCGGGCCTCGCGACGGAGCCACCCGGCTGCGCGTAAGCGACACCGACGCCGCCGAAGCTGAGCGAGATCCCGATGAGGGACGCCGCAGCAATGCACGACGTCCGACGGCACAGTGCGCGATTCATGGCGTCGTGAGCGGGGGACCCTACCACAACGCTATTGCAGCTGGGCGCTCGGATCCGGCGGCGCCGTGGTAGAAACGCCGCTCGTCGAGAGCCCGCATACGCCGTGTTTCGCAACGCCGTCGTCCTCGTTCGTTCGCTCCGCCGGATCGATCCCGTGCTGTACGTCGCGTGGTCGGCGCTCGCGACGCTCGCATCGGCGCGCTCGTTCTACGGCTACATGCTGAAGCAGACGGGCGGCGAGTGGAGCGCGCCGCTCGACGACGTCTTCATCCACTTCGACTACGCGCGCGCCACGGCGCTCGGCCATCCCTTCGAGTGGACGATCGGTAATGGCTACTCGTCCGGCAACACGAGCCTGACGTATCCGTTCGTCCTCGCGATCGGCTGGCTCGGGGGCTTCACGGGCCGCGCGCTCATGCAGTGGGCCGCCATCGTCGCGGCCGTCAGCGTGTTCGCCGTGCTCATCGCTGCGCGCCGCTTGTTCATCGAGGACAAGCGCGACGACTGGGGACGCCTCTCCTCGTATCTGCTCCCGCCGGTGTTCCTCGGCATCGGCGCGCTCGACTGGTCGCTGTGGAGCGGCATGGAGGTGTCGTTCTTCCTCGCGACGTGGGCGCTCGCGCTCGTCGCGTGGCTACGCCTCGAGCAGGACGCACGAAGCGTGACCTCCGAAAACGCGTCGAACGCGCATGCGTGGTGGCTCGGGCTCGCGGGCGCGTTGCTCGTCACGACACGACCCGAGGCGTCGGCGACCATCGGCATCTTCGGCGTGGCCGCCGCGCTCGCGCATCGACGCGCGGGCCGATGGCACGTGATCGGCCTGCTTTTCCGGGTCGGAATGCCTGCCGTGGCGATGCTCACGCTGCAAGCCATCGCGAACAAGGCGCTCACCGGCGAGTGGTCCGCGAACGGCGCCATCGTCAAGCTCGCGGTCAACAACCCGTACATGACCGCGGCCGACAAGCTCGACGACTACGTCGGCAACGTGAAGTACGCGGCGCTGCGCAACCTCGACTACCACTTCGCGCACATCGAGGGCGAGCACATGAGCGAGCTCGTGCCCGCCACGTGGTCGCCGTCGAACCCGCTCGTGTACCTTGCACGCACCGCGTGGTGGGCCGGGGTGGTGCCGCTCGCGCTCGGCACGCTTCCCCTCGCCTTCGCGCGCACGCGTCGCATCGCGCTGGTGCTCTGGGCGCAGATCGTCGCGTGGGTGGTGATCGTCGCGCTCAACGGCCAGGTGCGCTGGCAGAACGAGCGCTACGTGATGCCGGCCGTCGCATGGCTGATGATCCTCGCTGCGCTCGGCATCTCCGTCGCGCTCCGCCGACGCGCGCGCGTGCACGGCAAGGGCGGCCCGGCGCATCCCGAGGTGGTGTCGATGATCGTGATCGGCGCGCTCATCGTCCAGGTGATCGGTGTTCTCACGCGACCCGCCGGCTCGCTGCCGACGTTCCGCCTGCCATGGCTGCTCGCCGTCGGCGGCGGCATCATCGCCGCGATGGTGATGCGCCCGTGGGCGGTGCGCTCGACCCTCGTCGCGCTGGCGCTGCTCTTCGCGTGGGACCACCAGATCCCGAAGATGCGCGATCAAAAATGGTTCTTCGGTCGCGCCTCGCGCAACATCCGCGACCAGCACCTCACGCTCGGCAAGTTCCTCGGCCAGCTGAAGCCGCATCGCGTTCTCGTCGGCGACGCCGGCGCGATTCTGTACGAGTCGGATCGACCAGGCCTCGACATCATCGGTCTCGGCGGGTACCACGGGCTCCCCTTCGCGCGCGCCGGCGTGCACGGACTGCCCGCGACGCTCGAGCTCATCGAGCGCATCCCCGATGCCGACAAGCCCGACGTGCTCGCAATCTTCCCGACGTGGTGGGGCGTTCTCCCCGTGTGGTTCGGCTCGGACGTGCTCGGGCGCTTCCCCGTCGAGGGCAACGTGATCTGCGGAGGCTACGAGCACGTCGTGTATCGCGCCGACTGGCACGTCCTCGGTAGCGGCGATCGTATCCGCACGATGCCCGAGGGCGAGACGCGGCCGCGCGCCGAGCTCGACGTCTCCGACCTCGTGAGCGAGAAGGCGAACGGCTACTCCTTCGACCATCCGTCGAACGGATGGACCGACATGCGCGTGCTCCCCGATCCCAAGGACATGCAGCACGACATGTTCGACGGCGGACGGCGCATCGCCCTCGGCAAGAGCGAAGCCTGGACCGCGAAGGGCCAGACGCCCGGTGTCGCCGCACATCTCGTCGTGCGCACCGCGCCCGAAACAGCGACGCACGTGCGCGTCCGCATCGACGGCGACGATGCCGGCGTCATCACCATCGAACGCACGCTGGGATGGGTGGAGAGCGCCATCGCGATCCCCGCGGGCCGCGTCACGTCGCAGATGCGCATCGAGCTCGTCAACGACGGCCCCGGTGATTTCGTCGACTACCACGAGTGGCTGACGCAATGACGATGACGGCGATGGTGCCGGCGGCAGCGATGACGCCGACGTTCACGCAGAAGCTGCACGACCTGCTCGGTTCGTGGGGCCGTCCTCCGGACGAGGTCGCGAAGGTGGCGGCGGCGCTCGCGCTGGTCGCGCTGCTCTGCGTCGTGACGGGGCGTGGTCGTTCGCTGCTCGGCGTTGGGCCGACGCCCCTGCCCCGCCATCTCTTCCTCTGGATCACGTCGTTCATCGCCGCGCTGCTGTCGATCTTCTACGTCGCGTTCTACTTGCGCGGTGGACCGCGCATCATCGACGCGACCACGTATTTCCTGCAGGGACGCGCGCTCTCGCACGGCGACATCGCGTGGCCGGTGCTGGAGCCGAGCGGCTCGTTCCGCGGGCGCTTCCTCCTCTATCGCGAGCTGAGCGGCGGCGGCGGCGGCGGCGCGGGTGAGGGCCTCATGGCGGGGATCTTCCCGCCGGGTTACCCGATCCTCCTCGCGATCGGCTTCGGGATGGGCGCGCCGATGGTGATCGGACCGGCCATCGCCGCCGCGCTCGTCATCGCCACGTATCGACTCGCCCGCACCATCGCCGAGGACGTACCGGGCACGTCGAGCGAGACCGCCGAATCGATCGCGCGCACCGCTGCGCTCCTCTCCATCGTGTGCGGCGCGCTCCGCTATCACACGGCCGATACCATGTCGCATGGCGCGACTGCGCTCGGCATCGCCCTCGCCCTCGACGCCGCGCTACGCCGTCGCGCCGTGGTCGCCGGCCTCGTCGTCGGAGCCGTGGTGGCGACGCGCCCGGTGTCGGCGCTCGCCGTCGGCGTCGTGGCGCTGGCGATGCTCGTCCGCGCAGGGCCCGCCGGAGCAGGAGGGCGAGAACGAACGAACGTCGTCGTGCGCAGGTTCGTCCTCGCGACGCTCCCGGGCATCCTCGTGCTCGTGCTCGCGCAGCACGCCGCGACCGGAGCGTGGTTCGCCTCTTCGCAACGCGTGTATTATGCAACCAGCGACGGTCCGCCGGGATGCTTCGGCGCCGGCGCCTCGGCCGGATGTCTCTACGAGCACGGGGAGTTCGTCGCGGCGCGTCTCGCGAACGGCTTCGGCATCGTGGCGGCGGCGGGCACGACATTGCGTCGCCTGCGCATGCACCTGCTCGACGTGGCGAACCTCGAGCCGCTCGCGCTCCTCGTCCTCGTCCCGCTGGCGCGCGTCCGAGGGGCGGCCAAGCGCAGCCCTGCGGTGCTCGCTGCGTTCGCGGTGATCGTGCTGCACGTGCTCGCCTATGCGCCGTTCTACTTCGACGGGAACTACCCGGGCGGTGGCGCGCGGCTCTTCGCGGACCTCCTGCCGATCGAGCATGCGCTCGTGGCGATCGCCGTCGCGCGGCTGGTGTCGGCGCCGCGTTACCTCCGCGCGGCGTTCGCGTTGCTCGCGTTCGCGCTGGCAGGCTTCGCCGTGCACGCGTCGTTCGATCACGTGAAGCTCGCCGATCGCGACGGCGGTCGCCCCATGTTCGAGCCCGATCTCCTCGCTCGCTCCAACATCGCGACCGGTCTCGTCTTCGTCGACACCGACCATGGCTTCGCGCTCGGCTTCGATCCCGAGGCACGCATCAAGAGCGGCGTCGTCGTCGCGCGCCTCCACAACGACGACCGTGATCGCATCCTCTTCGATCAGCTCGATCACCCACCGACGTTCCTCTACAAGTTCGACATCCCGCAGCCGGGCGCGCCCGCGGTCCCCGGTGGTCCGCCGCCGACGCAAGCCGTGCCGGTGGTCGTTCCGTGGGCGCCGCCTGCCTCGGCTGACTCGTTGCGTTTCGAGGCGGAGGCGGACTGGCCGGTCCTTGCGCAGAGCGGGGGGCTTGCCGTTCCCGTGTTCGCCGATTCGTGCGCCTCCGGATCGCGCGGCCTCATGCTGGTGCCGACGCCGGTGACGGGCCGCGCGCGCGCGACGCTCACCGTCCCGGTTCCGCAGGCCGGCCGCTATTCGATCTCCGTCCGCATCGTGCACGGCACGAGCTTGCCTTTCGCGACGACGCGCGGGCCGCGCTTGCCCGAAGGGGCGCTCACGATCGAGAAGGAGCGCTGGGAGTGGACCGACGTCCCGACCGCTCGCGGCTTCGCCTGCGCCGATCTCGCGCTCCACGAGGCCGACCTCACGCCGCCAGCCGCGCATTTCGTGCTCGAGGCCGCGGGCGGCGGGGTCACCGTCGACCGCATCTTGCTGAAGCGTCTTCCCTAGAAACCCGCCAGAAAGCGGCGAGAAACCGCGCCTCGAAATCGGCAGAAAACGCCGAAACGACCGACCGACGGCACACCGCTTGCCTAATGTCAGGATCTCGTTGACGATTTGCCAGAACTTCGCTTCCCTAGCGACGCGGGGGGCGTTCCGACGCCGAGGCATGTCGCAACAGCACTCGGAACACCGCGGAGTAACGAGATGACGAAGAGTGAACTCATCGACGCGATGGCGGCGCGCAGCCAGCTCACGAAGGCGCGCGCCGAGCTCGTGGTCAACTGCGTCTTCGAGGCGATGACCGAAGCGCTGCAGCGCGGCGAGG
>JAXDMI010000678.1:0-3908 GCA_034666145.1 Myxococcales bacterium
AGCCCTACCTGCCGCACGCGCTGCGCGGACAAGCCCTGCGACTCGCACAGTTGCCCTTTCATCCTTCGCAACACCGGGAAGATGGACCTCGACACGTGCTCCTGCTCGCGCGTGAGCAGCTGCGGGACCGTCGCGCCGGCCGAGGACTTGCCCCCGCTCTGTAAGGACTGGACGCCGCCCGTGCTGGAGACGCCCGCCGGACCGAAGTGATGCTCCGTCTACGACGCGGCGCCGCTCACTTCTCGAAGCAGTAGAGGTGATAGGTCACGTCGCAAGAGCGCGCCGTCGCGTACGTCCAGAAGATGCCGGTCGCGCCGCTATTGCCGATCTCTGCCGACACGGCGCTCCCCATCGACGTCCAGTCCGTGCAGGTATCCGCGTTCGCGGTGCCGTTGCCCTCCGTGCCCGTCCACACACCGAGCGGCGTGGGGATCGCGGAGCCGTCCGGTGCCTTGTTCAGCAGAGTCTTCAGGTTTCCAGTCGTCAGCTCGGTGAGCCCGCCGAGAAGCGTCGCGCCGACGTACCACGGTCCGCCTCCGGCGAGCCGCGACGCTGCGGACGTGCCGGAAGTGGAGAGCCACGCCACGAAGGCGCGGCTCGGGAACGCCGCCAGCGCAGCCTCGTTGCAACGGGCATCGCCCGCCGCGAGGCCGCCTGCACCTGCGACGCCGGGCGCATCGAGGCGACCGTTGAACGTGAGTGTCGTCTCGAATGCTTGCTTCGTACCGCCGTCGGCGCCGCCGCTGTCGAGCCCCACGTTGCCGCTGTCGAGCCCCGCGTCGCCGCCGTCAGCGGCGTCACCGCCGGAGAGTGCGTCCGTTTGCATCGCAGCATCGAGCGCAGCGTCGCCGCCGCCTTCCGCCCCCGGCCCACCAGCGCCGTCGGAGCCCGCTCCGGATTCGGAGCTCGGGCCGATGTTGCCGGCATCGGTCGCGAGCGAGCCGTCCTCGAAGCCGAGGATGGACGCGCACGACGCCGACGCCGTTCCACAGGCGACGAGCGCCGCTACCAGACGCACGCGCGCCGCCAGTCTACGTCTCACCTGTCCGTACGCACCGTTGGTCATTCGACGTGAACGAGCGTAGCCGGTAACCCGCACGACGGGTGGCAGTCGTGCGGGCGCGTTGCGATCAGCCCCTCGAGCAGCCCCTCGAGATCACTGGGGCGTGCAGCTCTTGTTCGAGCCGAACTCGAGCGACTTGTTGGTGTTGTTCGCGTGGTTCGTCTCCGCCACCGAGCTCGCCACGTTCGCCGTCGCCTCGAGGTAATCGACGCCGGCCTTCGCCGCGGTCAGATTGACCGTCGTGGAGCTGCCCTTGGCGATCGCGGGCGTCGCGGCATCTGTCGAGGAGACGGAGCTCGAGAGGCACTTCATGCGCTGGAGGCGGAGCGTCGAAGCGCCGGCATCGCGCCAGGGGCTCAGGTTGGAGACGGTGACGGAGGCCGCTGTGTCGCTCGTCCATTTCACGCTGGTGACGACGAGGTCGACGTTCGGCGGAACGAAGCTCGCCGTGCACGTGTAGCCGTTCGTCTGACCAGGCTCGATGACGGCGACGGTGGCGTTGGGCGCGAGGTCGCTCGAGAGCGTGACGTGGCCGCTGCCCTTGTTGTTCGCCGACCACGAGAGGGTCGTGCCCTTCGGGATGGGATGACCCGCGGTGTTGGTGATCGTGTGATTGCGCGACGTGACGTCGGAGTGTCCAGCGCCCGAGCAGCCGAGCGGGATCGACGCGAGCATGAGCCCGCCGATGCTGGTGGTCGGCTGCGCCACGGTCGAGATGGGCGGAGCTGCGCCCGCCTTGGGCTGCTCGGCCGACGCGGCTCCGGGGACGAGGACGGCCGCGCCTGCGAGGATGGCGAATGCGAGAGCCGACGACGATGCGATCTTCATGGGGACGAGTTCTCCTGAGCTCCGCCTAGCGGTGCTTGGTGGCGGTCTAGATACCCAGGTTCTGACGCACCTGCGGCGCGATGATTCATGAACGATGCTTGAGCCTTCCATGAGCGAGACATCGGTGTCTGCTCACGCAATGCTCATGCTCGAACGAGCACGAAAGATGCGAAAATCAACCTTTGGCGAGGAATGTGGCGAGGCGCGATCGCCGCTTCTCGTCGGGACGTTGCGCGAACGCGAACGCCTCGAGGCCACGCTTCGCATAGCTCGATGCGGCAGCGTGATCGCCGGCAGTGATCGCGAGCTCGGCCGCGCGCAGCGAGCAATCGACGGCGCGGTCCACGTCGCCGGCAGCGGCGGCCTCGATCAGGTGACCGGCGATCTCGGCGACTCGACGATGATCACGATCGTCGCCGAGGTGCTCTTCGAGCGCGGTGGCAACGCGCTCGTGGAGCCGCGCGCGCTCCGACGCGAGCATGCGCTTGTAGAGGACGTCGCGCACGAGCGGGTAGGTGAAGCGATAGCTCGAGGCACCGGCACGCGCGACGACGCGAGCAACGTCGGCAGCATCGAGCTCACGCAGCACGACGTCGTTGGTCTCCGCGAGCGCCGCGGCGAGCGGAGCGACCGGGAAGACGGGGCCGAGCACGGCGGCGAGCGTGAGCACACGGGTGGCCGAGTCGGGAAGCGCCGCGAGCATGCTGGTGATGGCGTCACGCATGCCTTCGCCGCCGACCATCGCGGTGGTCGCCATCTCTTCTCTGCCGATCAAGCCATCGGTGGCGAGGACGTGCACGAGCTGTGAGAGGAGGAGCGGATTGCCGCGCGTCTTCTCGAAGACCTTGTCGATGCTCGCTTCGGTGACGGTCCGCCCGGTCACCTGCCTCACGAACGACGCGACGTCCTCGCGACCGAGCGCCTCGAGGCGGACCGTCGACGTCGTCGGCTCCTGTGCGAGCGCGCCCATCGCCGCGCGGAAGCTCGGCAAGCGCGGCGGCGTCGGTCCGTAGAGACCCACGAAGAGGAGTGGCGCCGACCGCAGCTGCGGCGAGAGCAGCGCGACGAGACGCAGCGTGTGGAGGTCCGCGTACTGCAGATCGTCGACGGCGAGGACGAGCGGCGACTTCGCGGCGTGGGCGATGAGCGCGCGCGCCGTGCCGTCGAAGAGCGCGAAGCGCGCCTGCGGATCGGCAAGCGTGGTCTCCGCGAGTCGGCCGTCGGCGAGCGCCGCGAGGTCTCCTTCGATGACTGCGCCGCGCGCCGCGAGAGCGCGCAGCGCTTGCGCGAACGGCCACAGCTCCGGAGCGCCTTCGCCCGCATAGCACCGCACGAAGATCGCCTCCGTGCCGTCGCAGAGCTCCTCGACGAGCCTGGTCTTGCCGACGCCCGTCTCGCCGGTGACGAGGCAGATTCCTCCTCGCCCCGAGCGCGCGCGCTCGACGAGCTCGCCCAGCGTGGCCAGGCTCGCGCCTCGTCCCAGGAGCGCGGAGCTCGCGACGATCCGCTCCGGCGGCGCCGGCGGCGCGACGTCTTCGGGGCCCGGCGCCGACTCGATCTTCGCGATGAAGCGGTAGCCGCGGCCACGGACGGTCTGGATGAACGTCGAGCTGTCGCCCACGTCGCCGAGCGCAGCGCGGGCCGACATGATCGCCTGCGCGAGCGAGTCGTTCGTGACCACCACGCCGGGCCAGACCTTCACCATGAGATCGCCGCGTGAGACGACGGTCTCTCGATGCTCGAGGAGGTGACTGAGGATGTCGAAGGCCTTCGGCTGGATCGGCACCAGCTCGCCGGTGCTCCATTTACGGAGCTCGAAGAGGCGGTCATCGAGCTCGAATGCGCCGAAGCGATGAATCATCGGGGAGGTCTTCGCATTGTCGCCCACGGAGGGTTGCACTTACCAGCGAAGCGAGCGCGTGTTGCTCGATCGTTTGTGGCATGCTCTCGTCAGAAAACGGTGCCGTCCTCGCCCTCCGTCGCTGACAGCGCGCTCACGACGCCCAGCTCGCCCAGC
>JAXDMI010000679.1:0-3610 GCA_034666145.1 Myxococcales bacterium
CTCGCGAGGTGCAGCACCGAGGCGCCCGCCGTGACCGTCGACTTGGGATCCTTGATGTGTCCTTGATCCTTCCACTTCGACGGGTACCACTCGCCGACGCGATAACGCGCCATCGACTTGATGCGCGGCGGGGGCACCGGCATCTCCGTCGTGAAGAGCGCCTTGATGCACGGCAGCGCTGCGGTGCGACCGGCGAGCACGAGGAGATCGACGTCGAACTGCGCGAGGATGTCGGCGTAGCGACGGAGCGGCTCGCGCAGCACGCGCTCGATGGCGCGCTCCACCTCACGCGCATCGAATTTCAGGAACAGGTTCTCGATGCCGGGGAAGCCTTCGACCTCGCTCTCGAGGAAACGATCCGCCTCGCCGAGCACCTGCGCCGAGATCCCGGGCAGACCGAAGATCTCGAAGACGTACGTGAGCAGGTACATCTTCTCGGGCGTGCTGTCGGGGAGCGCGAAGCCCTCGGCCACCGCCCAGTAGCAGCGCGCGAGGGGCAGCCAGAGATACGGCACGAGCCGCGCGCGCAACGTTCGCCACGCGGAGCCGTGACCCGCGTCGCCTTCGCCGAAGAGATGGAGCAGCTTGCCCTTGCTCGCCTGGGTCGGGAGCTGCGCCACGATCTGCGGGAAGATCACGTCCTCGACAATCGCGCGACAGACCTCGTCGCCCGCGATGCCGACGCCGTCCTGGAAGAGCTTCGTGATCGACAGCGACGTACCGGTGCCGGGAAGGCGATCCTCGTACTCGGCGATCATCACGTCGCTGGTGCCGCCGCCGATGTCGACGGACGCGACGCGCAGCGCCGGCTTGGCGGCGCCGTCTTGGGGCTTCCCGGTGGCGCCGTCTTTCGGCGTGTGGCCATAGACGGAGATGAACTCCTCCATGCTGCCGGAGAAGGTGCCCGCGGCCTCCTGGTAGACGAACACCATTTGCGCCGCGAGCGCCTCGTCGACGAAGAGGAAGCGATCGTAATGCTGTTTGGTGGGCGCCGCGGGATCCCAGATGCGATTGGGATAGAGATCGGCCCGGATGTTCAAGACGAAGCACGTGAGGATGACCGCGTTACGAACGAGGTCTTCGTAGACGCGCTGCTCCTCGAGGCGCATGCCCGATGGATACGTGAGCACCACGTGCTTGAGGACGCGCGGGCTGCCCTCCTTGCCCTGGAACATGCGGTACTGCGCGCCGTTGATCTGCGCGTAGGCCTGGCAGAGGATCTCGACGATCGCGAACAGCATCATCGAGCGCGGCGCGTAGCGCGGATCGGCGGGCGTCTGCGGGCCGTCGTCCCGGAGGTAACGTCCGCCGGACTCCTCGGGGAGGTACTTGAGGATGCGACCGAACACCGGTCGATGCTCGCCGCCGCCGTTGGGACCGCTCGAGACCTGCCCGACCTTCTGCGCGAAGTGCCAGCGCTCGTCGGTCTGACGATCGTCCCAGAGGTAACGCTTCGGTCCCGAGAGCGTGCACTGGTAGCGATGCGGCGTCTCGAGCGCGCGGTCGAGCGCCTCGCGGCCCATGCGCGCGACGCTCGGCCACTGGAACGAGTCACCGGTGGCGGTGGCGAAGACCGCCTTGTCCCACGGGCTGGGAAGGAAGGTGATGCGCGAGTCGAAGCTCTCCGAGCTGGTCTCGACGGGGTTCGAGAGGTTTCGCATCTCGAGCGGCACGCCGAACACGCCGGAGTCGCGCCCCTCGACGAGCAGCGCGGTGGAGCGTGAGTTGCCGAGGTCGAGGACGAGCGACACCGGGATGGGCTGCGACGTCTCGATGCGCGAGAAGCGGACCTTCGGTAGCAGCGGCGCGAGCGTCTCGAGCAGCGCGGCGAGCTTGAAGAGCGCCTTGTCGACGCCGGCGCGTTCCAGCTTGCGTACGAGCTCACGCGTCTCGGGGTGATCGAAGAACTGGGCGACCTCCGCCTTGTCGAGCGCGCGGAAGGGGCGGCCCTCGTCGTAGGCGGCATCGAGATGACGGCCGCCGGATCCGCTCTGCTCGAGCGTGTCGACGGCCATCACGGCGCGAACGCCGCCGCCGCCCGTCTCGGCCAGGAAGACCTGCACCGCGAACGGACACGAGAGCTGATAGGGGACGGGGAGCCAGCGGTTCGAGAGCTCGCCGAGATGATCGTGCGCCGAGATCTCGACGTCGGGATCCTCGCCGGGATTGGCTCTTCTCACCGAAAACGTCGAAGGCCCCGTCGCCCTTCCAGCCGTGGCCGCGCCCGTGGCCGATCCCCCTCCGGCTCCTCCGCCGGGCTGCATCACGATGAAGCTCGACACCGTGTCGGGCAACCCGCGCGGCATCGCCACGTCGTGGAGGATGATCCCCGTGTTGAAGAAAAGCTCGAGGACGTCGATCGTGGCCGCGCGATGAGCCGGGAGGACCGCCTCGCCTGCGCCGCCTCGCCCGTCCGCCTCGAGGTCCGGGCTGCTCCCGAGGGAGACCTTCTTCTTCACCATGTCGCGAGGGCGATCCTAGCCAAACTGAGGAGCTACCGGCCCGGTTTTGTTGCGGAGCGCCGCGTCGAGGACCGAGCCGCTCGACCACGGTTATACGCAGGTACACCGCGTCCTGCGTATAACGGCGCTCCTTGGTTATACGTAGAGTTGTAGTAAGCTGCGTATAACGATGGAGCGTCTGCCCTCGACCGCCCAGACCGCCTACGCCGAGCTGCTCGATCAGCTCGTCGCGTTCGAGGCGCGTCGCTCGATCGGGCACGCGCCGGGCGCGTTCGTCACGAAGACCATCAAGGGTCACGCGTACTACTACTTCCAGTACTCGTCGCCCGGCAGCGCGGTTCGACAGGTCTACCTCGGCCGCAAGAGCGAGGCGCTCGACGGGATGATCGAGCGCTTCACGAACGAGCGCGAGGCGGCGAGCCAAGATCGCGAGGCGATCGTGCGCATCGCCGCGGTGGTCCGCGCCGGCGGGGCAGGGCTCACCGATGCCGCGAGCGCGCGCGTCCTCTCGGCGCTGGCCGAGGCCGGCGTCTTCCGCCTCGGCGGCGTGCTCGTGGGCACGCAGGCGTTCCTCGTGCTCGGCAACGTCCTCGGCGTTCGGTGGACCGGCGCTCACGCGCGCACGGAGGACGTAGACATCGCGAGCGCGAAGAACCTCGAGGTGGCGGTGCCCGACGTGCGCGCCGACGTGCCGGCTGCGCTCGAGAGCCTCGCGATGGGCTTCGTGCCGGTGCCTGGTCTCTCGCCGAAGACAGCATCGACCTCCTTCAAGGTCCGCGGGCGCGGGCTGCGCGTCGATCTCGTCACGCCCACCGCCTCGAAGCGAACGACCGGGCCCGTGCTCATCCCACGCTTCAACGCCGCCGCGACGCCGCTGCAGTTCCTCGACTTCGTGCTCGAGGATGCGCAGCCCGCGGCGCTCGTCGATCGCGGCGGCGTCCTCGTGATGGTGCCGAGCCCCGCACGCTTCGCGCTCCACAAGCTGCTCGTCGCCGGCGCGCGCCCGAGCGCGCTCCAGACCAAGGTGGAGAAGGACCTCGTCCAGGCGGCGATGCTCATCGATCTCCTCGAAGAGGATCGGCCCGGCGATCTGCGCCTCGCGTGGCAGTCGGCGCGGGGAAGGGGATGGTCGCGACCGATGCGCGCGG
>JAXDMI010000680.1:0-4260 GCA_034666145.1 Myxococcales bacterium
AAGGATCCGATGAACGCGCCGCTCGCGGTTCCCACGAAGCAGTGGCTATGCATCGTGTGGGCGCACCTCGGCAATACCAACGAGTCGCGGTTCTACTGGGACGCCGTGGAGCACCCGTCGCTCTACACCACGAGCACGAAGAACGGCGGCAACGGCATGCCGTACATCCTTCCGCAGTTCGACGCCCTCTGGGTGGGCTGGAACGAGTACCAGACCGCGACCGAGAAGTTCGAGCTGTGGATCGACGAGGTCGCGGTCGACGCGCAACGCATCGGCTGCGTGCTCTGATCTCCACGATCTTCGCTAGGATGGCGTCGTGGACAACGTTGCCGTAGCTCGAGCGCTCGAAGACCTCGCCGATCTGCAGGAGCTCTCCGGCATCGCGGTGTTCAAGGTGCGCGCCTTCCGCGGCGCAGCGCGCGCCATCGAAGGTCTCTCGGAGAACATCGCCGACCTCACGCGCGACGGAAAGCTGAAGGACGTTCGCGGCGTCGGCGAAGGCGTCGCGCGGCGCATCAAGGAGCTGCTCGAATTCGGCAAGATCGCCGAGGCCGAAGAGCTTCGCGAGAAGCTCCCGCCGGGCCTCGTCGACCTCATGAACCTTCCCGGCGTCGGTCTCAAGACCGCGCAGCAGGTCTGGAAGGAGCGCGCGATCACCACCGTCGACGAGCTCGAGGCCGCCGCGAAGGCGGGCAAGCTCCGCGATCTACCGCGCTTCGGACAGAAGCGTGAAGAGAAGCTCATCGCCGCCATCGATGCGTGGCGCAAGCGCGCTGCCGCACCAAAGCGTCGTCCGATGGCGGAAGCAATGCTCGCCGCCGAGGCGCTCGTCGAGCGGGTGCGCGCCGTCCCCGGTGTGCTCGCGTGCGAGTTCGCAGGAAGCCTCCGTCGTCGCGCGGAGACCATCGGCGATCTCGACATCCTCGTCGCCGCGAAGCTCGAGGACGCGCCCGGCATCATGGAGGCGTTCACCACCGCGACGCAGGTGGTAGAGGTGCTGGGCAAGGGCGACACGAAGAGCAGCGTGGTCCTCGAGGGTGGCATGCAAGCCGACCTGCGTGTCGTGCAACAAGACGCGTGGGGCGCGGCGATGCAGTACTTCACGGGCTCGAAGGATCACAACGTCGCGATGCGCACCATAGCGGTGAAGAAGAAGCTCAAGGTCAGCGAGTACGGCGTCTTCGACGCGAGCGGCGCCAAGATCGCCGGTGAGACCGAAGAGGCCGTCTACGAGGCCATCGGCCTGCGCTGGATGGCGCCGGAGCTGCGCGAGAACCGCGGCGAGATCGAGGCGTCCGTCGCCAACACGCTACCGAGGCTCGTCGAGCTCGCGGATTTGCGCGGCGATCTCCACATGCATACGACGGAGACCGACGGCAAGAGCAGCCTCGAGCAGATGGCCGAGGCCGCGCGTGCCGCGGGACGGTCGTACGTCGCCATCACCGATCACTCCGAGACGCTGACGTTCGTGCGCGGCATGGGCAAGGACCGCCTCCGCGCGCAGCGAAAGAAGATCCGCGAGGTCGAGGAGAACCTCGGCGGCACGATTCGCCTCTTCGCCGGCCTCGAGGCCGACATCCTCGTCGACGGCACGCTCGACGTCGAAAGCGAGCTCGCCGAGCTGGAGTGGGTGGTGGGCAGCGTCCACCAGCACTTCCAGATGTCGCGCGAGGACATGACCAAGCGCGTCGTGAAGGCCATCGAGTCGGGCAAGATGGACTGCCTCGGTCATCCTACGGGCCGTCAGCTCGGGTGGCGCGAGCCCTACGCCATCGACATGGAAGCCGTGCTCGCCGCGATGAAACGCACCGGCGTCGCCATCGAGCTGAACAGCTCGCCTTCACGCCTCGACATCGACGAGCACACCGCGCGCATGGCACGCGACGCGGGTGTCCCCGTCGTGCTCAACAGCGATGCGCACGGCGTGCGCGAGCTCTCGTATCTCCGCTACGGGATCGGCATCGCGCGTCGTGCGTGGCTGTCCCCGGAGCACGTGCTGAACACGCGCTCGGCGAGCGAGCTGCAAGAGTGGCGAGCGCAGCGCCGGAGCTGAGAGCGCGACGCGCTGCTCACCCGGGCGGGCGGTCTCGCGACGCGGCGTCCGGTTGCTTGATCGATCCGAAACGATCGCCGCGTCGCATCGCGCGCCACTTCACGGCGATGGGTCGGGCGGCGGCTGCGATCATCCGCTTGCGCGCCGCCGCAACGGCCAGTCGAGCGAGCTCCGAAGAGCGATCGGTGGAGAAGGCATCGTGACGGTCCGACATTCCTCTACCTCCTGTCTGAAGGTGCCGGCTGGATACGAAATCGAGGATTAATCACGCCAAAACGAGTGTCAACCCCCGACGCGCGCGTCGCTTCGCCGCCAGAGCTCGATCAGCCCGTGACCTTCGCGAGATACGTCGCGAGCATTGGCACGGTGGGACCGGAGAGATCGTAGGCGCTCGCGTCCGAGATGCCGAGGCCGCCCGCGGCGATCGCCGCCTTGATGGCCGGGTTCGCGAACGGCTTCGTCTTCGTGACGAGCTCGTAGGACGGGCTCAGCGTCTGGAGCACCGAGATGCCGGCGACGTCGGCCGCGATGCGATCGGTGCTGACGATGAAGACCTTCGGGTCGCCGGTGATGCCGCCCTTGAAGGTCGACGGCGCGCCCGGCGGCTTGTCGTTCTTCGTCGGACCGCCGGAGATGACCGCCGAGTAGCCGTCGGCGATGATCAGCGAGGGCGTGAAGGCCTTGTTGATCTGCGCGACCTGGTTGAAGAGGATCGTCGTGTCGTGGTTCTTCAGGTTGCCGTCGCGTGCGCGGTCGTCGGCGTGCACGAGGCCGAGCGCGATCTTCAGCGACATGGTCACGGTGGCGATGAAGTGCGTCTTCACGCACGAGAGGATGATGTGGTGATCGGCGCTGGTGACCGGGACGGGGAGGCGGACCGTGCCCTTCCAGTTCTTCACCGACGCCGCGGGGAGCGTCATCCAATCGACGCTGTCGTCGAAGACGACCGCGGACGTGCCGAGCTTCTTCGCGGCGCCCGTGATGCCGTTCGAGACGAGGTTCGCGGCCGTGCCGGTGTCGCCCCAGAACGAACGATCGCCGATGCGCAGATCGGTGACGCCGAGATCCTTGAGCATGCCGCCGACGGCGAGGAGCGTCTCGGGCGACGTCGAGTACGGATACATGTCGCCGGAGTTGCTGTTGACGCGCAGGTAGACGGAGTCACCGGGCTTGATCATCCCGAGGCCGAGCGTCTCGGCAAGCGCGGCTTGCAGGGCCTTCGTGCGATCGGTCGCGTCGTAGCCCATGCCGACGAGGTGCTGCGTCGTGGCCGGCGTCATCATGCCGGGATCGGGCTCACCGGTTCCGGTCGCGGCCGGTGCCGGCGCGCCGGTGCCCGACGTCGTGGTGGTGTTGCTCCCGCATCCTGCGAGACCACTCGCGCCAAGCCACGTGCCGACGGTCGCGAGCATCACCGACTGCACCATCTGACGGCGCGTGAGCTCCTTCGCCACGAACTCCTCGGTGAGCGTTCGCGATTCGAGGGTGCGTCCGCCGGTCTTCCGCGAGGTCTTGATGTGCATGGGAGCGCGGACCGTAGCACCGAAAACGAGAGCGTCCCGCGACATCGTCTTACATGTATGTTTACGCGGGATCCCGGGAGAAAAACGCGCGATGCAAATCACGACGACGACGTTCCAAGCGCTCGCGCAGAAGGCGGAGCGGCAGCCGCTCGAAGCGATCACCCTCGACGTTCCGCCGCCTCCGGAAGGGCACGACGTCGACGTCGACGTGATGAGCTGCTCGGTCTGTCACAGCGACGTCCATCTGCTCGACGGCGACTGGGGTGACGTCGCGCGTCCGCTCGTGCCCGGTCACGAGATCGTGGGACGCGTCGCGCGCGCCGGCGATCGCGCGCAGCTCGCGATCGGCACCGTGGTCGGGATCGGTTGGCAAGCAGGGGCGTGCGGCGCATGCACGGCATGTCTCTCCGCGCGCGAGCATCTTTGCACCGGCGGCAAGGTGCGGACATGCGTCGGGAGAGCGGGCGGCTTCGCCACGCAGGTCCGCGTCGATGCGCGCTTCTGCTTCGAGCTCCCCAGCGCGCTCGACGTGAGCAGCGCGGCTCCGCTGTTGTGCGCGGGCCTCACCGTCTTCTCGCCGCTCGAGCGTCTCGGCGCGAAGCCGGGGCTCCGGGTCGGCGTGGTCGGCGTGGGTGGTCTCGGACATCTCGCGGTGAGGTTCGCGCGCGCCCTCGGCGCCGAGGT
>JAXDMI010000681.1:0-13221 GCA_034666145.1 Myxococcales bacterium
CCATGAAGTCGACGCCGCGGCGCTTCAGCTCCTCGATGCTCCAGACGATGTTGTCGACGGCCATCGCGATGTGCTGGATGCCGGCCGCGCCGTTGTCGTCGACGAACTTCGTGATCTGCGAGTCGCGGAAGTTGGGGCGGAGCGGCTCGTTGGTGGCGAACTTCACGTGGCTCACCGGATCGTGCATGACGATCGAGCGGAGGCCGGAGCCCTTGTCGTCCTTGCGCCCCATCTGCGCCGGCTTGCGCGTGCCGGCGCCGCCCGGGTCGGCCGTGTGGAAGCTGATGTCCCAGAACGGCTCGAAGCCGAGCACGTCGCGGTACCACGCGATGATCGGCTGCATGGTCAGGCCGTTCGCGGTGACGTGATCGATCCGCTTGATGCCGTACATGTTCTTCGGCTGACCCGCGTTGCCGACGCCGGAGTCGACGAAGCCGGGAGCGAAGCGGTCGTAGTCGGTCCGCTCGACGAAGCGGAACGCGACGTCACCGAGCGGTGTCGCGATCTCGACGGAGCGATAGCTGCCCTTGCCGTCTTTGTCCTCGAACGGATCGGCGAGGAAGGTGCCGCCGCGCTGCTCGAGGAACGCGATGGTCTCGTCGAGGCTCTTCACGCGGAAGCTCAGGCTCATCACGCCCGCGGGATGCCGCGAGAGGTAGCGCGAGGCCTTCGATTGTTGGCGGAGAGGCGTCGACACGCAGACGCGCACGTCGCCCGCGCCGAAGACCACCGACTGTTGGCCGCTTCGTTCGACGAGCTCGTCACTCGCGCGCGCCACCTCTTTGAAGTCGAGCTTCTCGAGGTAGAACTTGCGGCTCCGGTCGATGTTCTCGACGACGAAGTGGAAGCTGTCGTAGCCCAAGATCCCGATGTGATCGCCCGACATGCAGCGCGAAATAGCACGGGTGGCCGGCAGCCTCCAGCGCTGTCAGGGCACGTAGCCGGGCGGTGCGCTGGTGCGCCGGTCTCGCGCGATGCGACTTGCGGGCCCGAGCAGGATGGCGACCCGAGCGAGGACGTCCTGCATCGGACCGCGCACGGCGGGGTCGTCCACTCGGTCGAGAACGCTGCGGAGCACGTCGAACCAGTAGAAGGAGGTGAAGCCGCGCTCCGCGGCGAAACGCTCGAGCTCAGCGGCAGGCGCCACGACGTCGGCGAGGGAGCCCTTCGCGGCGTCGAAGAGCATGTTCAGTACCTCGACGAGGACGTACGCATCGGCGCTGTCGGCACCCGCCTCGCGGGAGCGCGCGCTCGCCTCGGCAAGCGCATCCTCCGCGGCCTCGCGATCGCCGGAGGCCAGCGCCTCGAGGCACTTCGCGATCCACGCCAGTGCGGCAGCTCGGCCACGCGCGGTGCCGATGCGAGCCTCGCCGAGCGCCGCTGCTGCCTCGCGCGCAGGATCATGATCGCCGAGCGCGAGATGCGCGACCACCTCGAGGCTCGCGGAGAGCACCTCGGCCTCGACGGCGCGCTCGGCATGCGCGGCCTCGCGGGCCGACTGGAGCGCGGGCACCGCCTCCTTCCATCGCCCCTGCACGATGAGCGCGGCGGCG
Source organism: Myxococcales bacterium (assembly GCA_034666145.1). Taxonomy (GTDB): domain Bacteria; phylum Myxococcota_A; class Polyangia; order Polyangiales; family Polyangiaceae; genus Labilithrix. The sequence continues at coordinate 1,554 of JAXDMI010000681.1, forward strand.
CGATGATGCTCGGCCTCGTGCTCGAGGCTCGGCGCGTCGCCGTGCGCGAGCAGCGTGGTGGCTCGTTCGAGGACGGCGAGGCCTTGCTCGACGCGCAGCGGCGCATCGACGAGCAAGCGTCCCCACGCCGCCGAGGCGCACGCTTCGAGCAACGTCGCACCGCTCTCGTTGGAGGCGCGGACCGCGCGCTCGAGATCGTCACGCGCGCGCCCCTCGTCGATGCGCACGCCGATGGCGGCAGCGAGCAGCGGCCTCACCACGCGATCGAATGCGCTGCGGGTGCGTCCGTCGCCGGTCTCGAGCGGCGCCGTGAGATCGAGCGCGGCCTCGGACGTGAGCTCTCCCGCGCGCACGCGAGCGGCGGCCACCGCGATGCGCAGCGTGACGCGCGCCGATTCGATACGACCGCGCGTCTCGGCATCGGCCTGGGCCTCGGCACGTTCGAGGCGCTCGAGGCAGCGCGTGCAGCGCGATGCATCGCGTGCGGCGTCGTCACGTCCCGAGAGCGCCGCAGCGAACGACGCGAGCAGCGCAGCGAGCTCGGCAGGCACGGTGTCGATCCACTTGTCGTCGCGATCGGAGTCGACGCGCGCGCGGGTGACGCGCCGCGCGCGGGGTGCGAGCACCGTCGCGCCCACCGCACGTGCGATGTCGCTCGAGAGCGCGAGCGGCTCCAGGATCAGCGCCGCGGCATCGAGCTCGAGACGGAGGGCGAGCGCCACGGCGCGCGCCACGCGACCCGTCGCATTGCCTCGCTCGCGACGCGCCAGCGCATCGAGCATCGGCAGATCGAGATGACGCAGCGTCTCGCGGAGACCGTCGGCGCCGTTCTCGGGGAGCGCGCGAAGACGTGATGCGGGCGGCGGGCGCGTGCTCGTCGTGCGCGACGCGATCGGCACCGAGCTGTGGGCGCGCGGCGGAACGTACGCAGGCGTCGGCGGCATCGAGGCCGGTACGAACGACGGCGGCGACGCGACCGCCGCGGCCGACGCCGGTGATGCGGGCGACGCGGGCGACGGCGCGCGTGACGACGGTGTCGCGGGATCGCCGAACGCGCGACTGAAGCTCGGAGCGCGCATCGACGGCGGCGCCGCCGTTCCCGCCGAACGCGATGCCGGTGGCGGCGCGGTCGAGGTGGTGAAGCCGAACGAGCCTCGCGCCGAAGCGACGTCCGGGATGCTCGCACGACCGGCGCGCATGCTCGCGGGCGGCACATCGTCGCCGACTGTCGCGACCGGCGCGGTGTCGAGATCGATGACGGCGCCGAGTGCTTCACCGGCGTCGCGGTAACGCTTCGCGGGATCGCGCGCGAGCATCCTCGCGAGCACCGAAGAGAGCGGCGGCGGAACGCGACCCTCGAGCACGGGGTCGCTCGCGATGCGCGCGCGCAGCTGCTGCGAGTCGTGGAAGCCACCTGCGAGATCGCGCCGTTCGTCGCCCGGGAACAGCTCGCCGTCGCCGAGGAGCGCGAAGAGGACGAGCCCCGCCGAATACACGTCGGAGCGCATGTCCGGCGGCTGACCCGTGAGGACCTCGGGCGCCATCCAGCGCGCCGAGCCCACCACCACGCCGCTCTGCGGTGCTCCTTCACCGAGGTCACGCGCGAGATCGGCGCGCGTGGTGACGCGCGCGAGACCGAAGTCGATGAGCTTCGGTCCGTCGAGTGCCTTCTCGGTGCGCGGCACGAGGATGTTCGACGGCTTCACGTCGGCGTGCACGATGCCCGCGCCGTGCGCGACGGACAGGCCTTCGAGGAGACCACGCGCGACGCGCAGCACCTCGTGCGGGAGGAGCGCGCGACCGAGCGCTTCGACCGAGAGCGGCACGCCGTCGATCAGCTCGGTGACGAGCCATACGCCTTGCGCGTCGGACCCCAGCTCGAACACGCGAGCGACATGCCGTGAGCTCAAGCGCTTGAGACGCTCGAGCACCGCTGCCTCGCCGCGGAGACGCTCGCTCAGCTGCGAGGCGTCGAACCCCGGCGGCACGAGCTTCACCGCGACGTCGGTATTGGCCTGACGATCGCGCGCGCGAAAAACGGTCGCAAACCCGCCCGATCCGATGGCTTGACCGAGCTCGTAGCGGCCCCCGAGCAGGGCGCGTTCTCCCACGCCGCGAGCGTACCAGATCCCCCTTGCGAAGAGGCCGAATCGGCTCCCGCGCTCAGCCTCGAGGAACGGCGATGACGAAGCGCTTCATGCTCTGCGACTCCGTGGTCTAGGCGCGTTGCTGCGGAGGTGCTAACGGACTCCGCGAGTCGTACGGCGCTTGGCGGCGCGACGGACGACGACAAGGGCAGTCATGCCGAGGCCGAAGCTTCTTCCGGGTTTGCGAGTCGCCGTGCTCGTGTCCGTCGTGCTCCATGTGGCGTGCGGGCAGTCGACGGCAGCGCCGGCTCCTCAGCCCGCCGTACAGCCTCCCGATCCGACCATCCCGACCACGCCCACCACGCCCACCGCAGCGCCGGCGATCTGCACTACGGGCGACACGCGCTGCAGCGGCACGACGCTCCAGACGTGCGCGGGCGCGACGTGGAACGCGGGCGACCCGTGCGCGACGACGTGCGCGACCGATGGGCCGACGAGCGCGCATTGCGCGACCGTCGATGCGGGCGTGGATGCCAAGGCGCCGTACCTCGCGGTGTTCAGCGCGTTCCCGGCCGAGACGACTCCGCTCCTCGCGCAGATGACGGTGAGCAGCACCACGGTCATCAACGGCCACACCTTTCGGATCGGAACGCTGAAGGGAGCACGCGTCGCCGTCGGTCTCACCGGCGTGGGGCTGCCGAACGCCACCGCCACCGCCCACGCGCTTCTCCAGCAGCTGCCCGTGACCGGCGTCGTCTTCTCGGGCGTCGCCGGAAGCACGCTGCGAATCGGAGATGTCGCCGTGCCGACGGGATGGCAGTTGAAGACCGGCACGACCTACGCGACGGACCCGGCGTGGCTCGTGTTGGCGAGCGGCATCGTCAAGGCCGGCACGCTCTGTCTCGACAAATGCACGGTGGTCCCGGCGACCGGCGCGCCGGTTTGCCTCGACCACGTCCCCGCGCCTGCCGTGGGCGGTGTCGGTCAGAGCACCGACGCGAGCGCGACGCTTCCGTGCCAGGCCGGCGGCGACGACGTCTTCGGATGCGACGTCGGAGCGCCCGTCGCGACGACGACGACGTGCCAGCCGATGGGGCCGGCAGCTCCGGCGGCCGGCACCGCGCCGGTCGCGACCGACAACGAGACGGCCGCGGTCGCCGCCGAGGCCGCGGCGCGCGGCCTTCCGTTCATCGCGTTCCGCGGAGTATCGGACGGGGCCGGCGATCCGCTCGGGTTGCCTGGATTCCCGACGCAGTTCTTCGCGTACTACCGGCTCGCAGCGCGCAACGCAGCGGCGATGACGATCGCGTTCGTCGAACAGGTCAAGTGAGGTCGACCTCGGCGCGCCGGACCTCGCGCGCCATGCCGATCGCGGCGTAGAGCGCGAACGCGCCGAGCAAGACGGCAAACGCGATCTCGACGGGGCCCGCCCCCACCGCAGAGCGACCGTAGACCGCGAGCAGCGAGACAGGGACGCTGAAGGCGAGCACGCGCGCGAACCGCGACGACCGCACGTACGGCGCGAGCGGCTTCGTCACGGCGAACAGCGTCACGATGACGAGCACCCACCGCGCGACCTCCGCCACCGGAAGGATCGCCCTCGCCAGCGATCCCTGGCCGGCGGGAGCGAACGAGCCATTCGACCAGAGGACGTAGCGAAGCGCAGTCACCGCGACGAGCGCACCTGCCGCCAGGAGAGCAAGGGTCGCCGCTCGCGCGGTGAGCGGCTTCATCCGACGGAGCGCCACCACCATCAGCGTCCACGCGAAGAGCTCGCCGCCGAGCGTGCTGGTGTCGTCGATGTCGTGCATCGAGATGCCGAGCTTGCTCGAAGCGGCGAGCGACACCGCATGCGCAATCGCAAGACCAGCGATGGCCACGGCAGCGTCGGCGAAGAGCGGCAGTCCCGCGCCGAGATCCGGTGGCGGAGAGGCATCCTTCGCCGGATCGCCTGACGGATCGACGCGACGAGGATGGGCGCGGCGATACTCGTCGGTCGTGATGCCGCTCAGGATGGTACGGCCCGCCGCGTAGAGACCACCGCTCATGACGAGCAGACCGATGCCGGCAAACAGCATCGACGGCGTCGTGTGAAAGAGGCGCGCCGTCCCGCCGGTGAGGCTCACGCGCGTGACCACCGGCCATGCTCCCGCCCATGCGTCCGCGAAGACGAGCGTCGCGCCGAGCGTCGTCGCCCACGTCCGCGCTGCGAACGCGCGACCGCTCGCATGCACCACGAGCGCGACGACGCAGAGGACGATCGCGCGCCCCACGAAGCTCGCGGCGATCGAGCCTCCGAGCGCGCTCGGCGCGTGCGCGAGGAGGTATGTCACCGTCCGCTCGCGCTGCATCTCGAGGACGAACAGCGTGAGCCAGAGCGTCGCCGCGACCCCGAGCAGACGTCGCTGGTAGCCCTTCGTCGCTCGCCAGCCGATCGCCAGACCCAACAGCACCATCGCTTCGCCGACCACGAACGACCAGATCGAGACGGGCGAAAATGGAATGGCGTGCAGATTCTCTGCAAATGTCGCGAGCTGCGCGACCGCCAGCGCGACGCAGCCGGTGCCGAGCACGTAGAACGCGAACCCCAGGATCTGCGGCGGCCGCACCAGCGCCGGCGATCGGTGGGCAGGCTCGCGGTACGTCACGGCGCAAGCTTAGCGCGGTACTCGTCTGGCATCCGCGCGGCGAACGCGATCCGACGATCGCCGAAACGTCGTAAAATACGGCACACGGTGGTGATGGGAGTCGGGTTATCCTTATGGCAACAAGGAGGCTCGAATGCGCCCCATCACGAGCGTTCTCGCGGTCGTCATCGCTTCGGTCTCGATCTCCGTGCTCGTCCACTGCGAGTCGTCGTCGTCGCCTGCGACCGCGCCGTCGCCCTCTCCCCCGCTCGGGGACGCTGCCACACCGACCGGTGATGCTGCGGCCGCCGACGAGTGCGTCGCGCCCACGGGACCCGGAACGAAGCACGGCGGCGATGCCTTGACGGCGGACACGGTCTGGAAGGCGTCGGACGGCCCGCACGTCGTGACGTTCGGATTCATCATCGAAGCCGGCGCGACGCTGACCATCGAGCCGTGCGCGAAGGTGATGTTCGACGGAGCGAGCGGCGGCTACGGGATCACCGTGCGAGGCAAGCTGGTCGCCGAGGGCACGCCTTCGAAGCGAATCACGTTCGACGCCGTCGATCCCGCCAAGCCCTGGTCGGGCCTCACCGTCGACCCGAGCACGGCCGGCATGATCAGCCTCGCGAGCGCTGCACTGAGCAACGGCGGCAACACCGACAACGCGAACATCCTCGGTCTGCTCGACATCCGCGGCGCCGACGGCGCGCCGACCGAGCGCCTGCGAGCGAAGGACGTCACGCTCACGGGCTCGCAGCAGTACGGCGTGGTCCTGCGCAACGGCGGCACGTTCACGTCGGACTCGACCAACCTCGTCGTGTCCGGTGCAAAGCTCTTTCCCGTCCGCGCCGACGCTCGTCTCACGACGAACATCCCGAGCGGCACGTACACGGGCAACACCAACGACGAGATCCTGCTCGACCTCGCGAAGGAGTCGAGCAACGACACGACGCTCCACGACCGCGGCGTCCCGTACCGCCTCGGCGGCGTCCAGGGCGTGAATGCGGGCAAGGTGCTGGCGGTCGGCGTCTCCGGCCCCACCGCCGTGGTCGCGACGTTGACCATCGAGGCCGGCGTCACCATTCGAGCGTCCGCGACGTCGAGCATCGTGATGAAGAAGGACTCGAACCAGAACGCGGTGGGCAGGCTCGTCGTGAAAGGCACCGTCGAGAAGCCGGTGATCTTCACGTCCGCGTCCGCCACGCCGGTGGCCGGCGACTGGCAAGGCCTCGTCTTCGACGCCCCGGATGCCATCGACTCCATCGACCACGCGCGCGTCGAGTACGCGGGCGGGCCCTCGCAGGCGAGCAGCTTCCATTGCGACGCGATGAGCACGACGGGCGGCTTCAGCACGAACGAAGACGCGGCGATCGCGATCTACGGCAAGCCCGGCTCGGCGTTCGTGACCAACACGAGCATCGTCTCGAGCGCCGGCGACGGCATCGGCCGGTCGTGGTCGGGCGACCTCGTCGACTTCCTCGGGACCAACACGTTCGACAAGGTCGCGGCCTGCAAGCAGAGCTACCCGCGATCGACGGCCGGCTCGTGCCCGACGGGCGCCGTGCCCTGTCCCTGACGATCGCGTTGCGAAACGCAACGTGACGGCTTTCTGCGACGGACGCCCGAGCGCGTTGCCAAGCGCCGCCGCGCACGCCGCGGGTGTGATGGGCGCTCCGACGAGCTTCCGACGAGTTTCCGACGAGCCTCGCGCGGTCACGCGTTCTCGAGGGCGGGGCACTGCGTTTGCTGAGCATCATCCCTCGTCATGGGCGCCTCATCCAATCCGCCTTGGAGCAGCAGGATCACGCTGAAGATCCTGGTCGTCGACGACGACGAGACGATCCGAGCGACGACGAACTACATACTGACCGACGCGGGCCATTCGGTGTCGGTCGCGGCGGACGGGATCGAAGCGCTCGGCCTGGTCCGCGCATGCATCTTCGACGTTGCAATTTGCGACGTGCGACTCCCAAAGCTCGACGGGATGACGCTCTTTCGTTTGCTTCGCCGTGAGTCGCCGAGCACGGCTGTGATCGTCCTCACGAGCTACCCGGAGGTGCAGGATGCGCTCGAGTGTCTGGAAGCCGGCGGCGCCGACTTCATCACGAAGCCGCTCGACCGCGCCGGGCTCCTGCGACGCATCGACCGAATCGGCGTGCGCCTATCGCGGTGGCCGGCTCGACCAACACTTACGAACGCGATCGGGCTCAGGCGTACGTGAGATGCACGACACGACAACTCGTCGAGTGCTCGGGACGGTTCGTCGGATAGCGCTTGTGACGCGCCGACGCGCCGACGCATCGTGAAGGTCGTTGCCGCGCCGACCGGACATCCTCTCGTGGAGCGCGTGGTCGACTGCGACGCGTGTCCTCACGAGACGCGTTCCGACGAGCGTTTGGCTCGCGGTCGTCATGCAGACGATCTTCCTGCTCGCGCTGCTCGCGACCGACGCCTACGACGTGGCCCGCTCCGGCGAGCTCATGCGGCTCGCCGGGACCTACGCAACGATCATTGCGCTCTTCGTGCTCGTTCACGTCGCCTGCGGAGCGCGGAAGCGCGCAAACCTGATCGCGAGCTGCGTGCTCTACACGATCTTCGTCGCGCTCGGCTTCGCGCGCTTCGAGACGACGGGCGCGTTCGATTACGGCTTCGCGCACGAGAACGTCCGTGAGCTGCTGACGCCGCTCGGTCGCCGCATCGTCACCGCCCAGACGAGGCCGCTCGACACGCTGCTTCTCCTCGTGCTGCCGCTCGCCGCCGGGCTCCTGGTGCTCCGCCGGCGACCGACGCCGCCGTGCGCTACTCCCGGCAGCACGCGAGCGCTGCTCGCGCTCGGTTGCGTCGCCGTGCTCGCCGGCTTCCCGGCAGCGGGGCTCGTCACGCACGAATGCATCACGTCGTTCGCGGCCTCGGCGTATCGCTTCCACGTCGAAGACCGAGACGAAGAGGTCAGCGCCGACGCACCGCTCTTCCCGTTCGTGCACGACGCGATCCCGAGCGAGGCCGCAGGCGCGCTCAGCAAACCCGGCCAGCGCCGGCCTCACGTCATCGTGCTGTTCCTCGAGTCATGGAGCGACATCTACACGGACCGGAGGGACGCGGACGGGCACGAGCTCACGCCGACGTACGACGCCCACCGGCGCGAGGGCCTCACGTTCGATCACTTCTACGGGAGCTCCATCCAGAGCAGCCGCGGTCGCTTCGCCACGATGTGCTCGCTCATCCCGCTCTATCGCGGCAAGGAGTTCGCCGAGCTCGCAGACGCTCCCCTTCACTGCCTTCCTCGGGTGCTCGCCGAGGCCGGCTACGAGACGTTCCTCTATTCCGCGAGCGACGAGCCCGACTTCGAGCGGTCGAGCGAGTTCTTCGCGCACCTCGGCTTCGCGGACGTGCGCTTCGAGGACCCGACCCAGCGTGGCCACGATCCTCGCATGTGGGGCGCGGGTCTCCAGGACGACGTGTACTACCGCAGGCTGTTCGCTGCGCTCGACGAGAAGCTCGTCACCGAGCCGGACGCGCCGATCTTCGCCGTCGCGATCAATGCGTCGAATCACTATCCGTTCGACAAGAACCCGGGCCACGTCCCCGATCCTGCAGGCGCCACGAAGTACGCACGGAACTACGTGGGGTCGCTGCGAGCGTCCGACGCGTGGCTCGCCACGTTCTTCGAGGAGCTCGATCGGCGACCGGCGCTACGCGATGCGGTGGTGGTCCTCGTCGGCGACCACAGCTTCCCCGCCGACGAGCACGGCAGCCACTTCAACGGTCTCGGTGCGCACGAGGAGTCGTTCCGCACGGCGTTCTCGCTCCGCTGGCGCGGGCATGTCCCGCCGACCCTCGTCACCGACCGAGCGGCGTCGCAGATCGACGTCGCCCCGACCATCACCGACCTCCTCCAGATCCATCAGACGAGCCACTTCGTCGGCCGCTCCCTCTTCAAGGGCGATGAGCCCGTCCCGGTGCCGATGGTGCAGCCGTACGACGGCGTTCGTCTCGCGGCCGTGCTCTATCCATTCAAGCTCGAGGTCCACGACTCCTCGCAGCAGGAGCACCTCTACGATCTGTCTGCCGACCCCGACGAACAGCACGACCTCTACGGGTCGCCTTCGCTCGCGGCGCGCACGGCGATCCTCCGCGGGACGATCGCACGCATCCGCGAGAGCCAGGCCATCCTCCGTGCGAATCGCGTGTGGCCGGGCACGGGGACGGAGCGCGTCTCGATCGCCAAGTGAAGGGCGCCAAGTGAAGCGCGCGAAGTGAGGGTCGGCATGTCGCATGCACATCATCGGCCCCGTGATGCGGCGCATGAGACCAGCGGAGGAGAGCCTCGATCGACGGATCGAGCAGAGCAAGACGCTCTGGGCGTTCATCGCCGGTGCGGCCACCGCCACTGCGCTCACGACGGTGCTGCTCGTGACCTGTCTCGACCGTACGCGCGAGCGTCCGGAGGCGACTGAGCCGCCGCGCGCCGCGACGACGGCCGCGCCTCCGTCCGGCTCGGATCAGGTCGCAGCGCCGCCGGCGCGGACAGCGCCGCAGCCGACGGCCGTCACCGAGGCGAGCGCCGCACCGGGCGCGGCCGCGGACGGTGGCGGTGCCGACGGAGGCCCGACAGGCACGACCGAGGTGACGAGCGCCACCACGACGGCGCCTCCAGGGTCAGGCGCCGCGCCCTCGGCGACGGGACGGTCGGCGCAAGCTCCTTCACAACCGACGAGCGCGTCGTCCGGCGCCGCGCCGCCGACGGCGGTGAGCTATTTCCCGATTCCCGTCCCGCGCGGGTCGGAAGGCGATGCCGGAGTGACGGCTCAGGCGACGGCGCAGGCGTCCGCGACCGCTCCGCCGTTGACGGGCGCCACCTCGCAGTTGCCGGTGGCCACCTCGCAGGCGCCCGTGGCCACCTCGCAGTTGCCGGTCGCGACCTCGCAGGCGCCGGTCGCGACCTCGCAGTCGCCGGTCGCGACCTCGCAGTCCCCTCAGCCGCCATCGCAGGGCGGGCTTCCGCCGCTGACACCGCCCCTGACGCCGTCGCCGATACCGACGCCAACTCCGATGCCGACGCAGGCACCGCTCCTGCCGTATCCGATGCCGACGCAGACACCGATCGCGCCGTCTCCCATGCCGCTGCCGGGTTACGGGGGCGTCCCGAGTGGAAGCAGGTGACGTCGCGTCACGCCGGCGGCGCGCGTCCCGCTGACGCGCCTTCGCCGCCGTGGCCCGGTCGGTCGTCGATCTCCTCGAGCACCGCGAGATGCGCGCCGATGGCCAGCGCGGTCAGGTCGACCGGGCTCCGCAGCTTGAGGCGACGGCCCGGGAGCCCGCTCTCCGGACCGCGCATCTGGAGATCGATGGCCGGCGTCGCGCCGTACGCGCGCACGACGTGGAGCGTCTTCAGACCGTCGGTCTCGACGAGCTCCTCGTGGCCGAGCACCTCGCGAGACACGAGCTCCACCTCGCCCTTCTCGAGCTCGCGGAAGCGCATCTCCTCGAGGACGCCTTCGATGGCCTTGCCGAGGAGGCGATGCGGATGCGCATGGATGGGCGTCATCGAGCCCGGCTCGCGCACGATCGCGACGAGCGCCCAACCCGACTTGCCTTCCCAGTACGTCACCCAGCGACAACCTTCACCGTGCGGGAGCGGGCTGGTTCGCGCCGGAATCAGCTCGCCGATCGACGGACTGAGCTGCTCGAGCAGCCGGCGCAGGAACGCATCGTCGAGCGGACCTTCGCCCTCGACGGCGTCGAGGAGCGCCGTCGCCTCGGCGAGCGTGACGAGCTCGCCGCTCTCGAAGTGTCTGCGCACGAGGCCGAGCCGCGCCTCGGCACGCGTCGCCGCGCGATACACCGCGAAGCTCGCGACCACCGCGACGAGGCCGATCGCGGCGGCAAGGGCGGGAGCGCTGCGCGCGACCGCGGTGATCATCGCGAGCGTGAGGAGCGCGGTCCACGCCGATGCGCCGCCGCCCACCGCGACGGCACGCGCGCTCGACCCGAGGATGGTGCGCAGCGAGAGATGGAGACCGATGCCCGCAGACACCATCGCCATGAGGACGTCGACGGCGTGCTTGTCGACGGCGAGAAGCGTGAGCCAGGAGGCGTGATCGCCAAGCGCGCGATCGCCGAGCGCGCGCAGCACCGCGAGTCCGACGTAGCCGAGCAGGAACCCGGGCAGCGACTCCACGATGCGCGCGCCGAGGCTCTCCTTCTTCGATTTGCTCGACGGGCCTCTGGTCCCCGACATCGCGATGGGCGCGCTGCGACGCGCGAGCGCGAGCGCCACGAGCACGGGCGCGAGCAGGAGGATGCGCGCCGACTTCGATGCCGCCGCCATCACGCCGCCGATGCCGTCGACGCCGCCCATCTGCGTTCCGACGGCGATGGCGCTCGACAGATCGTTCACCGCGAGACCGCTCCATAGCCCGGCATGCGCGGGGTCGAGGCCCACGAGCAGCGCGAGCGCGCGGAAACAGATCATGGCGACGACGCTGAAGAGGAACATCACCGCGATGGCCACCCCTTGCTCGTCGCGGTGCGCGCCGACGACGGGCGCGATGGCGTTCACCGCGGAGGCGCCGCAGATCATCGTGCCGCCTGCGAGGAGATCGACGAGCGGCCTCCGCACGCCGAGGAGCACGCCGAGGACGTGCGCCACGAAGAACGCGCTCGGCAGCGAGCACGCCGCGACGCCGAAGATCATCGTGAGCTCGTCCCGCCCGAAGAAGCTCGTCTGCACCTTCATGCCCATCAGGATGATGGCAAGGCGCAGGACCCACTTGCCGATGAAGCGGAGCCCGGTGGCGTACCGGTCGGGCTCGCGCTCCTTGCCGACCACGCCGAGCCCGACGATGAGGGCGAGCGGCGTGTTCACCACGAGCGCGCCCACGAGCAGCGCGATCATCACGTCCGACACGTACGGCGACGGCGGCAGCGCGCGCGAGAGCCCGACGGCGA
>JAXDMI010000682.1:0-5837 GCA_034666145.1 Myxococcales bacterium
GCTTGACCTTCGCGAAGGCTGCGTTCATCTCGGGCACGAGATCGCCGAGCGATCGACCCTTGGGCGCGGCCCAGATCACGATCTGGCGCTCGCGGTCCTCGCGCTCGATGGCGCTCGGGCCTTCGCCATACTCGACGGTCGCGAGATCGGCGAGCGCCACGGGGCCCTTCGGCGTCCAGATGGTCATCTGGAGGACGTCCTCCATCGTGGCGCGATCGGTCTTGCCGAGGCGCACGCGGATGGGGACGTCGTCCTTGCCCTGACGGAGCTTGCCGGCCTCGTCGCCCTCGATGGCGGCGCGGAGCGCGAGCGCGACGGTGGCGACGGGAACCCCGGCGCGAGCGGCCTTGTCGCGATCGACGGCGACACGCAGCTCGGGCTGGCCCGGCGTGTACTTCATGTCGACGTCGATGATGCCGGGCACGCTCTTGAGCGCGCTCTCGAACTGCTTCGCGAGCGGCGCGAGCGTGTCGTAATCGGGCGCGCGGACCTGCACCATGATGGGCGCTTCGGTGGCCGCGCCCTCGACGAACGGCGGATCGGTGACGACGACGCGCGCGCCCGGTACCGCGGACGCGATGATGGTCCGCGCGACGTCGCGGAGCTCGTTGAGGCTGACGGTGCGCTTGTCCTTGGGCAGCGCGACGACGCGCCACTTCACCTTGTTCACCTCGCCGTTCGGTCCGAGCGTCGACAGCACGGTGAGAAAGCGCTTGTCGGCCATCAGCTTCGACTCGGCGGGCTGGAGCGCGAGCGCCGTCTCGGTGAGCTTCGTGCCGGCGGGCAGCTCGATGTCGACGACGAACTGGCCGCGGTCCTCCTGGTTCACGAAGTCGACGCCGGTGAGGCTCGCGATCGGGAACATGAGGACGAACGCACCGATCGCGATGAGGCCGACCACGAGCTTGCGCCGCACCGTCCAGTGCAGGATCACGCGATAGGTGCTCTCGAGGCCCTTGAAGAAGGCCTCGAACGGCCGCTTGAGGCGCGCGAACGGCACCTTCGCGCTAGCACCGTGAGCGACGTGCGCCTTCGAGAAGCGGCTCGAGAGCATCGGGTCGAGCGTGAACGCAACGAAGAGCGAGACGAGCACCGCGGCCACGATGGTGAGGCCGAACTGGCGGAAGAACTGACCGACGATGCCGGTCATGAACGCGACGGGGAGGAACACCGCGACGACGGTGAGCGTGGTGGCGAGGACGGAGAGCGAGATCTCCTTCGTGCCGTTGAGCGCCGCCGTGCGCGGATCTTCGCCGCGCTCCAGGTGCTTCTGGATGTTCTCGCGGACGACGACGGCGTCGTCGATGAGGAGACCGATCGCCAGCGACAGGGCGAGCAGCGTCATCATGTTGAGCGAGAAGTGCAGGAGGTACATGACGAAGAACGTCGAGATGACGCTCGTCGGCAGCGCGAACGAGCTGATGATCATCGACCGCAAATCCAGCATGAAGAAGAGGATCACGAGGATCGCCATCGCGCCGCCGAAGACGATCGACACCTCGACCTCGTGCGTGTTCTCGCGGATGAATCGCGCCTGCTCGATGATGAGATCGGCGCGCATGCCGGCGGGGAACGTCTTCTCGATGGCGGCCAGCTTCGCGGTCACGGCATCGCTGACCGCGATGGTGTTGGTGCCGGACTGCTTGAGCACGTCGAAGGCCACGGCCGATTCGCCGTTCACGCGGATGCGCGTGCGTAGCTCCTCGTGGCCGTCCTCGACGCGCGCGATGTCGGAGAGGCGCACGCTCGAGCCGTCGGGCGCGGTGGCGACGATGAGGTTCCGGATCTCGTCGACCGTCTTGAGCTCGCCCACCGTGCGTACGCTGATCTCGCGCACGCCTTCGTCGTAGTGACCGGCGGGGACGTTGAGGTTCTGCGACTTGATCGCCTGCAGGATGCCGAGCGTCGACAGCCCGAGCGCGTCGATCTTGGCGCGATCGAGATCGACGTGGACCTCGCGCTCGGCGCCGCCATTCACCTCGACGGAGGCGACGCCGTCGACCTGCTCGAGCGCGGGCTTGATGACGTCGCGCGCGAACTGCCCGATCTCGGGGAGCGAGCGTCCGGCGGCGCTCAGCGTGTACGTCAGGACCGGCGCGGCGCCGACGTCGAAGCGCGCGACCGAGGGCTCCTTCACTTCGTTGGGGAGCTTGAAGCGAGCCTGCGCGACGCGCTCGCGGACCTGCGTGGCGGCGTCCTGGAGGTCGACGCCCAGCTTGAAGATGATGATGGTGGACGAGAGCCCTTCGCGCGACGTCGTCTTGAGACGGTCGATGCCGTTGAGCGAGACGACCGCGTCTTCGATGGGCTTCGTGACGAGCTGCTCGACCTCGCGCGGCGAGGCGCCGGGATACGGGATGTTCACCACGACGACCGGGAATGCGACGTCGGGGAACAGATCGGTGCCGAGACGCGTGAGGCCCATCACGCCGAGCACCATCAGCGCGATGGTGAACATGACGGTGAAGACCGGACGCTTGATGGCGATGGCGGAGAGGTTCATTTCCTCGTCTCCAGAGTCTTCGGGGTCTTCGCGCTCAGCGCGCGACGTCGAGGACGTCGCCGTCCTTGAGGTCGGAGCTGGGCGAGAGGACGACCTCGTCGGTCGTGGTGAGGCCGCGCTGGACGACGAGCGTGCCGTCCTCGTCGACCGCGAACGAGACCTTCACGATCTTCGCGCGAGCCGTATTTCCGGGCTTTTCGCCGCCACCAGGAGCTCGGTCGACGATGACCACTTCGTCCTGCGAGCCGGGCCTCCGCGCGAGCGCGGGGACGCGCACGGCATCGACCTCGGCGCCGCCGCTGATGCGCGCGCGCACGAAGCTCCACGCGTAGAGCGCGCTCGCGCCGTTCGGCACCTCGATCTCGACGGGCGCGCGACGCGTCGCCTGGTCGAGCGAGGGCACGACCGCGACCACCTTGCCGTCGACGATGCGCTCTCGGTAGACGATCTTCACCGGAGCGCCGACGGCGACGAGCGGCACGTCCTCTTCGCCGACCGTCGCGCTGAGGCGGAACCGCGACGTGTCCTCGATGTGCACGAGCGGCACGCCCATGTTCACGACCGAGCCGATGCCGGTCGGCGCCTTCGTGACGATGCCGGGGAACGGCGCGCTGATGCTGTGGAGGCCGGCGCCGCTCTTCGCGAGACGCGTCGACGCGAGCGCGCCGTCGAGCTGCGCCTTCGCGAGCGCCACCTGCGAGCGAGCCTGCTCGGCCTGCGCCTCGGGGATCGACTTGCTGGCGACGAGGGCGTCGGTGCGTTTCAGGTTGTCCTGCGCGAGGGTGAGGTTCGCCTCGGCAGCGGCCACCTGCGACTCGGCCTGCCCCACCTGGGCGGCCGCGCGCGATGCATCGAGCACGGCGAGGACCTGTCCCGCCGTGACCTTGTCGCCTGTGGCGACGCTGACGCGGACGAGGCGGCCCGCGGTCTCGAAGCCGACGTCGGCATCGCGCCACGGCTTCAGCGTGCCGGTGAGGTCGACGCGCGGAACCCACTTCGTGGCGACGGGATGCGCGGTCTTGCTCGGGTCCTTTTGCTGGACGCGCGCCTCCGCGGCGACGCGCTCGCCGGCCACGGCGTTCTTCTTCGCGACCGCCTGCTTCACGCGGACGCCGAGGAGGCCCGCGAAGCCGACACCCACGGCGAGGGCGAGGATCAGACCGATGCGCGCACCGCGGCCCACCGACGGACCGGCGGTGCCTGCGGACAGCGAAGCTTCGGAGGGCGGGAGACCGCTCGATCCATCCATCACGTGTGCCTTCCTCGTGGCGCGCGCTCGATGGTCGAGCGGCGGTGGTGCGCCAGCGGCGCCCCGATCATGTCATGACTGACCCGTGGGTTCCGCAGATCGACGGCGGCGACCATTTCCGGGGTCCCGAACGCGCGGAAGAAGGTCTCGAGGCCGAAGCGAAGCCACTCCTCGAGGGGCGGCCGTTTCTCCGCCATGATCATCCGCAGCGTGAGCTCGTTGTAGGCGCCCCCGATGAGCGTGGCGGCGAGCTCCGCGTCGACGTCCTTGCGGTAGATGCCCTCGCGACGCCAGTAGTCGACCCACTCGCGCGTGATCGCTGCCATCTCGGCGCGGAACGCGTTGACGAGGTAGTCATAGTCGCCCTGGCAGCTCGGCAAGATCCGCAGAAAAGCCCTATTTTGCCAGAGGAATTCGAAGATCTGCACGTCGCGCTCGAGCGTGAAATCGAGGAGATCCGCCGGGTCCTCGGGCAGGCCGGGATAGGCCGACGGCGGCGCGAAGAATGCCTGGCAGCGCGCGAGGAACGACTCGACGAGCTGCTTGAGGGCCGCCTCCTTGCTCTCGAAGTGGAGATAGAACGCCCCCTTCGAGACGCCGCCCCGTCGCGCGATCTCCTCGACCTTCGCGCCGGCCAGGCCCTTCTCCGCAAACACCTCTTCGGCGGCGCGGAGGAGCGTGATCTTGGCTTTCGGGTCAGCGACGCGCGACATGTTGCCCCCTCTTATAACTGACCGGCCAGTCATTGAAAGCCCGCGAGGGGCTGTTTTTTGGCCCGAGCCCATCCGCCGTGCGATGGCCTAGGAAGATGGAGAGGGCCCTACCGACCCGGGAGACGGAGCTCGCAACGCTCCGGCGCACTGCTGAGGACCTCGCGAAGCAGCGCGGGCAGAAGCCCACGACGACGCACCTTCTGGCCGCGCTCGCCGGCGGTCGCGACGATGCCGCGCAGCTCTTGCTCGATCGGCGCCTCGATGCGGAGGTCCTCCTCAAGGCCGCGCGCGTGACCGTGGACGACGCGCCCGACGCCATCGCCCGGGCCATCCAGCGCGCGCGCGAGCTGGCGGGGCGCTCGGGAGCGGGTCGCACCGATGCCCGCTCGGTCCACGTCCTCTTCTCTCTCTGCCAGGAGACAGGCACCGCCGCCCATCGCGCGCTCGTGCAGTGCGGGACCGACGTGACCCGGCTGCGCACCTCGGCGATGCAGCTCGCGATGGGCCTCGCGCCTCCGCGAAGGACGACGCCGTCTGCGGCCGCGCAGGCGCGGACCAGTGGAATCATGCCGATCGCGCCGCCGGTGAGGCCGACGCGAACCACGCAGGCCCCGCTGCCGCCCGCCTCGAGGGCAGCCGACACGAAGCCCTCGGCGACCATCGCGATTCCCCCTTCGCCCATCGGTGCGGGCGCGAAGGTGGGGTCGCCCGCGAGCAAGGGCAAGCGCAAGGAGCCGGTAAAAGAGCCGGCCAAGGTCGTCATCAAGGAGCTCCCGAAGGAGCCCGTCAAGATCACGAAGGCTCGCCTCGAGCGCTTCGCCCTCGACGCCAAGCAGTTCCCGCTGCTCTGCGCGCTCGGCCAGAACCTCACGCAGCAAGCGGTCCGCGGCGAGCTCGACCCCGTGGTGGGACGCGACGCCGAGATCGAGCGCGCGCTCGACGTGCTCGCGAAGCGCTACGCCAACAACGCGTGTCTGATCGGTGCCCCGGGCGTCGGCAAGACGAGCGTGGTGCGTGGCCTCGCGGCGCGCATCGCCGACGGCGACGACGTGGCGTGCTTCGAGGACAAGGTCCTCGTCAGCATCGAGCCCGCCGCCATGCTCGCAGGCACCGGAGTCCGCGGCTCGCTCGCCGAGCGCATCGGTCAGCTCAAGGCGGAGATCGCCCGCGCCAAGGGCCGCGTCATCCTCTTCTTCGACGAGATGCACGTGCTGTTCGGCCAGGACGCCGGCGACGAGGCCTCGAGCGAGCTGCGTCTCGCGCTGGCGCGCGGCGAGATCGTCTGCATCGGCGCCACCACCGAGATGGACTACCGCCGGGTGATCGACGCCGATCCCGGGCTCTCGCGCTGCTTCACGCCCATCGAGGTGTG
>JAXDMI010000683.1:0-2755 GCA_034666145.1 Myxococcales bacterium
CGTAAATCCCGCGTTTTCATGACTAGGTCTGCCGTTGGAACGGTCGTCGCAAAGGCGGTCACCATGCGCCTCCACTCGCTCCTCCTTCCTTCCTTCGTCCTCCTCTCCCTCTCGACCGCCGCGTGCAGCCTGAAGCTGGGCGACAAAACGCAGGGCGAGAAAGGCACCATGACCTTCGCGTACGACGGTCCCCACTGCTTCTTCGGCTGCGGCCTCGATCGCAGCGCGCTCCAGGGCTCGCTCGTGACCGTCAGCGCGAGCGGCACCGACGCCGACGTTCGCCCGACCGCGCGCATCTCCTCCGACGCGCGGATCGCGAGCGTCTCCAACCAGCGCGAATCGTGCTCGTGCGGCTCGAGCAGCAGCAGCCACAGCAGCTCGCACAGCGTCGACGCCGGCGCGAAGTGCTCCTCCGGCGAGACGAAGACGTGCACGCTCTCGATCGACATCGAGACCACCGCGGAGGGCGATGCCGAGCTCGAGGTCGTCGACGCGAAGGGCGCGCTCATCGATCGCGTCGCCATCCACGTTCGCCCCGCCGCGCGCATCGACGTCGAGGTCAACAACGCCGCCGTGAAGGACGGCGAGATCTCCACGGTGCGCATCGGCGACAAAGTAGGCCTGAAGTCCCACGCGTTCGACGCCGACGGCACCGAAGAGATCTTCACGAAGCACGGCATCTCGCACGACTACGGAGACAACACGATCGTCAAGCCGGACGACTCGGTCCTCTTCGGCTCGACGGACGTCGAAGACATGGTCGCCGTCGAGGCCGGCGACACGACGGTGACGGTCCGCGCACCGGGCGCCTCGCGCGTGGTCCGCTTCCACGTCGTGAACTGAGCGCCGACACGCGCGCTCACTCGCCGTGCGTCACGTTGCGCTGCCGGCGGCCACCGCGCCTAAGGCGTTTGAGCCTCGTGAAGTCGACCTTCGCGCCGACGCTCGTGTCGACTCTGAGGAAGCGCGCCATGTGCCGTAGCGCCCACGCATTGCTGGTGGGGCTCTCCGAGGCAATGCAGTCCGAGGGCACCGCGAGGCGGTAATCGCGCATGTACGCGTCGTGCGCGGTGAAGAGAACGCAGTTGTCGCCGGCGAGCCCGCTCAGCACGAGGGTCTCCGTCTCGAGCGCCTGCAGCAACGTCTCGAGCGCGGTCGAGAAGAACGCCGAATGCTTCGGCTTCAGCACGAAGTAGTCGTCGTCGCGCGGACGAAGGATCTCCACCACCGGCTGCCCGCGCACGCCGTCTTCGAGACAGTGGCGCACCTGCGCGCGGAAATCCGAACGCCAGCGTCCGAAATTGTCGTTCACGTAGATGACCGGCACGTGAGCGGCGCGCGCTCGCTTCACGAGCTTGGCGAGCTTCGCCGCCATCGGCAGCGCGCGCGGCAAGAGCTTCTCGCCGCCGACGAACTCGAGGTCGTTGATGACGTCGATGAGGAGCAGCGCGCACGGCGCTCGATCGGGAACGTCCTCGGTCCGATCCTCGACCTCACGCGCCATCCGGTGAACCTGACCGATTCAGCGTGCGGGTGCGAGCGCGACCGTCACGGTGAGCGACTTCGATTCACCAGGCGCGAGCACGAGGAGGTCGTCGCCGGTGTTGAGAGCATCGGCTGCCGCGGTCCACGGCTCGAGGCATACGAAGTCCTTGCCCGCGAGCGTCCAGACGACCCACCGGCCGAAGTCGGGAGTGCCGGTGACGACGATCGCATCGTCACCGCGATGAAGCGTGGCGCTGTTCGATCCATGATCGACGAGATGGAGATCGACCTCCTTCGCCGTGAGATCGACGGGGCCGCGCACGTCGACGGTCGTCTTCGTGACGTTGTCGTACGCACGCGTCGCCGCGGTCGGGATCCGAGCGCGCGCCTTGTCCGCGTCGGGGACGTGGAAATACGGATGAAAACCGAGCGCGAACGGCATGCTCGCGGTCGTATCGCGGTTCTCGACCGTCGTCGCGATGGTGAGCGTCGTCCCCGCGAGCGCGTAGCGGAGTCGCGCCACGAAGTCCCACGGATAGACGGCGCGCGTCGCGTCGTCGGACGCGAGCTCCAGCATGGCGTCGCGTTTGTCGTTCGTCGCGATGACCTTCCACCCGCGGTTCCGCGCGAAGCCGTGCTGCTTCATGCTCCCGGAGCGCCCATCACGCGTGAAGCGATCGCCTGCCAGCGGCCCCGGCGACGGGAACAGCACCGGGTTGCCGCCGCGAACGTTCTTCGTCTCGTCGACCAGGGTCGCGACGTCGAGGTAGAGCACCGGCTTGCCGGCGACATCGAACCTCGTCACCATCCCGCCTCGCGCTGGGGCGATCACGACGCGCGCGTGCGCGCTCGCATCCTCCAACACCACGGTCTCGAGCGAGGTCAGCGGACCGAGCAATGCGTCGGGGCTCATGAGCCGAAGATACACGCCGGCGGGCACGCGGCGTGCTCCGTCCTCGAGACGGAGGTGAGCCCATGATGTCGAGTACGGACGCGGTGGCGGTGATCGTCTACGACGACCTGCCGCCCATCAAGGAGACGATCGGTAGCACTGGCTGGCGAGCGCGTCGTTTCGTCGGTCGCTCCCTCCGCTCGGCGCTGGCGATGTCCGTCGCGACCGGGGCGACGATGATGCTCGGCTCCAAGCTACGGTCCGGCTCGCCGTGGTCGGGGCTCAATACGATGTCCGGCGCGCTCCGGCTCGGTCCGAAGAAGGCAAAGAAGCGCTTCGACGTGAGGGCGACAATGGCCGGCGCCGGAGTGCTCCTCG
>JAXDMI010000684.1:0-16786 GCA_034666145.1 Myxococcales bacterium
GCGGTGGGGCCGTTCGTCGCGAAGGCAATATGGCCGAGCATCGGCGCCGAAGAAGAGAAGCCCCTCGTCGCGCGTCCGGTCATCCAGGCCTCGCTCCTGAAGCTCGGGAAGCCGATCGATCCGAAGAAGCTCCCCGATCGCTTCGTGCCCCAGGCGCGCACCGCGCCGAAGAAGCAGGTGGTCGCGTCGCAGGAAGATCCCGGGCCGAAGAAGCCCGACGCCGGCGTGCCCCCGCCGCCGCCGAACACGCACGACTCGGATCTCGCGAACCTGATCGCGAAGACCGATCCCTTCGCGGAGGACGGCGGCAAGGCGCGTCCCGAAGAAGGGCATGCGTCCGGCATCGACGGCGGCCAGGAGACGGACCCGAACAAGGTCAAAGCCGGGGACATGTACGCCGCGCAGCTCGGGCAGTTCTTCTCCGAGCGCAATCACGTCCCGACGATCATCTCCGTCGGCGAGGCGCGGCGGCTCTGCGTGGTCTTCGAGATCCGCCTCGGTCCGACCATGCGCATCTTCCACGTTCGCCAGGAGCCCGTGAAGGCCAGCGGCAACCCGATGTTCGACGACTCGGCGCGCGCCATGCTGCTCAAGCTCCTCGAGGACAGCACTCCGCTTCCGACACCCCCGAAGGAAGTCGACGAGCAATACCGTTCACGCAAGGTACAGCTCTCGATCCTCGGCGATCCCCACGGAGACCCTTCGCGATGCAAGTGAGTCGCTTTCGCTTCTTCTTTTTCGTGCCCGTAGCCTGCCTCGCACTCGCCACGCTGCGTCACGATGCAGGCGCGCAGCAGCCTCCGCCGCCAGCGCCCGTCCCCGCTCCGACCGCGAGCGCGCTGCCCGCGGCCGCGAACAACGGCGCCGTCACGAGCGTCGTCGTCTCCGGTGGAGCGCGCGCGCTCTTCAAGATCGCCGTCGCGCCGCCGCCCGGTGACGCTGCCGTCGCGGGCACCGTCGTCGACACCGCGAGCCGCGATTTCACGCTCTCCAGCATGTTCCAGGTGCTCGATCCCAAGAGCTTCACCGCGAACCTCGAGCGCGAAGGCCTCGCCATCGATCCCGCGTCGTGGCGCACCGTGGGCGCCGAAGGCGTCGTGAAGGGCAACACGTCGATGCGCGGCTCGAACGTGCATCTCGAGCTGCGCCTCTACGTCGTGTCGCGCGGCTCCGACGCGGTGCTCAAGAAGGACTACGACGTCGCGCCCGGCGCGGTGCGCGGCGCCGTCCATCAGTTCGACAACGAGGTCGTGAAGTACTTCACCGGCACCGCCGCCTCGTTCGGCTCGCGCCTCGTCTTCAGCGCCACCACCGGCCGCGGTCAGAAGGGCATCTTCGGCGTCGACAGCGACGGCCAGGGCCTCGGTCGGATGCAGGCCGTGTCCAATGTGGCGCTGGCTCCCGCGGTCGGTCCCGGCGGCTCCGTGTATTATGCAGGTGGTCTCGCGGACGGCAGCTACCAGCTCTTCAAGTACCCGGGCAACGCGCAGGTCATGAAGCAGACGGGCCTCGTCTTCGGCGTCGCCTTCGGTGGCGGCGCGGGCAAGATGGCGGTCGTCGTCTCGCAGAACGGCCAGAGCGACATCTGGACCGGCGCACCGGACGGCGCGAACCTCACGAAGGTCACGCAGGGCGGCCTCAACACGCACCCCGCGTTCGGTCCCGGCGGACAGCTCGCGTACGTGTCGAACGCGGGCGGCAACCCGCAGATCTACGTCGACGGCAAGCGCGTCAGCTTCCGGGGCACGTACAACATGGCGCCCGTGTGGTGCAACGACCCGGACGGCGTGAAGATCCTCTTCATGGGCCGCGACGGCGGCACCTGGGACATCTTCAGCATCGATCCCAGCGGCGGCAACATGAAGCGCCTCACGCAGGATCAGGGCTCCAACACCTATCCCGCGTGCTCGCCGGACGGTCGCACGGTGGCGTTCTTCTCCACGCGCGGCGGTCTCTATCTGTCGAACCCGCAGGGACAGAACCAGCAGAAGATCGCGAGCGTCACGGGCGAGAGCCTCCGCTGGGAGGGCAATTGACGCTGCGAGCAGGAGCCATCGCGATCGTCGCGCGTGCCGACGGCGCCTTCGCCGTCGAAGAGAGCGGCGCACTCGGTGTCTACGACGCCGACGCGAAGCGTACGAGCGAGCTCGCGCTTCCCAGCGGCGCCGTGCAGGCGCAGCCCTTCGCCGACGCGTGGCTCTGTCGCGTGCCCGGCTCGACGCATCTCGCGCCCAGCAACGCGAAGCCCGTGCGTGGCAAGCCTTCGGTCTTCGCCGACGGCGGCAGCGACGTGACCGCGTTCGCGGTGGCCGTCGACGGCGTCGCGGTGGCGCGCACCGATTCGCTGGAGCTCTGGACGCACGCCGGCAAGCAACGCTGGAGCGTCCCGGGTTCGTGGGTCGCGATCACCATCGTCACCGGGCATGTCATCGCGCTCGCGGAAGACGGGGCGCTCGTCTTCACGGCGATGCGCGACGGCAGCGTGGTCGGTACGTTGCGTCTCGCGTCCACGGAGCCCGCCAGCGAGTGGCGCCTCGCGTGCATCGATGCGGCGCGCGTGGTCCTCGCGCTCGGCGACTGGCTGGTCTGGATCGACGTCGCGACGAAGAAGACGATTCGCCGCGTGCGCACGCGCGACAAGGTGACGGCGCTCGCCGCCGATGCCCAGTGGGTCGTGGCCGGCACCGACACCGGTTGGGTGCAGGCGTTCGCGGCGGACTCGGGCGAGCCGGGCGCGGTGTTCGAGGCGCAAGACGGCGGCGTGATCGCGCTCGCGCTCGGCAAGAAGACGCTGTTCACCAGCGGCGCGGGCGGCAAGAAGCCGGGTGTGCGGGCATGGCCTCGCGCGAGCCTCGACGTGGCGAAACGCGCTGCATCTCCGGTCACGGCTCTTGCGGCGCGCGGGGATCTCGTCGCCGTGGGTGACGGCTCGGGCAACGTTCGCGTCCTCCGCGGCGCAGACGAAGTGTGGGCGCGGTCCGTGGGCGACGTGCCCACCGCGGTTCATCTCGCGCGCGGCGACGTGCTCGTCGCCGCGACGCCGAAGGTGATCCTGCACGCGTCGTTGGCTGCGACCGGTACCGACGCGGTGCCGCGTCCGCTCGCGGTGCGCGGGCAGGCGACGGCGTTCGCTGCGGACGACGACTACGCGTTCGCCGGCACCGATTCGGGCTCGGTCGACGTCTACGATCTCGCCGAGGCCACGCACGTCACGAGCTATGCGCTCTCCGACGGCGACGTCACGGCGCTCGCGCGTCTACCCGGCAAGCTGCTCGTGGTCGGCACGGGCGCGCTCGACGGCCGCGTCTTCATCGTCGACGTGACCGAAGCGAAGGTGCTCCATCGCATGGAGCCCCACGACGAGGCGTTCGGCGTGACGTGCCTTGCCTACGATCCGCGCGGACGCATCGTCGCGTCCGGCGCCGACGACGGAAGCATCGCGCTCATCGATCCGCTCAAGGGCAAGGTGCTCGCGCGACTCCGCGTGCGCGAGACGCCGACGTCGCTGGCGTTCGACAAAGAGGGTCGTCGCATCGCGTGCGTCTTCGCCGACGGCACCGCGGGGCTCGTGAAGCTCGGTCCTCGCGGCGCGACCATCGAAGACATCGCGCTCACGGGAGTCGCACGCGTGGCATGGGGCGACGACGCAGTGTTCGGCTTCGCAGACGGACGCATCGAACGTCTCGTCGCGTCGCCTCAGCCGGCCGCGCGCAGCGGTCGAGGCGCTCCGATCGCCTGACGCCGCGTCACTTCATGAGCACGTCGCCGTAGAGCTCGCGGAGGCGTGACTTCAGGAACTTGCCGGTGCTGGTGCGCGGGATCTGTTCGACGAACAGGAACTTGTCGGGCATCCAGTACTTCGCGAACTTGCCGTCGAGGCAGGCCGCCAGCTCTTGCGGTGTCGCGGTCTTCCCCGGCTTGAGGACGACGGCCGCGACGGGGCGCTCGTCCCATTTCGGGTGGCGCGCGGCGAAGACGGCGGCCTCGAGGACGGCGGGGTGGCTCATGAGCGCGTTCTCGAGCTGCACGCTGCTGATCCACTCGCCGCCGCTCTTCACGACGTCCTTCGACCGATCGGTGATGCGGACGTAGCCCTCGGCATCGATGGTCACGACGTCGCCGGTCTTGAACCAGCCGTCCTTGGTGAAGCGGTCCTTGCCCTCGTCGCCGTAGTAGGACTTCGCGACCCACGGACCGCGCACCTCGAGCTCGCCCATGCTGGTGCCGTCCCACGCGAGGATCTTCCCGGTCTCGTCGGTGTGGCGCTGCTCGACGAACGTGACCGCGAAGCCTTGCGACGCGCGCATGGCGAGCAGCTGCTCGGGCGAGCCGCCTCTCAGGTTCGGCTTCACGCGCGCGAGCGTGCCGAGCGGATTGGTCTCGGTCATGCCCCACGCGTGTGTGACCTCGAGGCCGTGGCGCACGGCGAACCCGTCGATCAGCGCCGGCGGCGCGGCGGAGCCGCCGATGACCATGGTGCGCATCGCGGAGAGGTCCCAGCGCTTGGGCTCGGCGTCGAGCGCGGCGAGGATCCCGATCCAGATGGTGGGGACGCCGGCCGCGAACGTGACGCGCTCGGTCGCCATGAGATCGAGCAGCGTGACGGGATCGAAATACCCGCCGCCGAAGACCATCTTCGCGCCGCAAGCGACAGCCGCGAACGGGATGCCCCAGGCCGCGGCGTGAAACATCGGAACGACGGGGAGGACGACGTCGTCGCCGCCAATCCCCATGTTCTCGCGGCCCATCGTGACGAGCGAATGGAGGACAGTCGAGCGATGGCTGTAGAGTACACCTTTCGGATTTCCGGTCGTTCCCGACGTGTAACAGAGCATCGCGGCGCTGTTCTCGTCGAGCGCCGGCCAGTCGAAGCGCTCGGACTCCGGCGCGATGAGCTCCTCGTAGTCGAGGAATCCGTCGGGGAGGGGAGTCGTGCGCTTCTGCTTCGGGTTGGGGCTGAAGACCACGACCTTGCGGATCGAGGGCACGTCGGCGCGGAAGTTCTCGAGGAGCGGTAGGAGCGCCTCGTCGACGAGCACGACGACATCCTCGCCGTGCTTGGCGATGTAGCCGAGCTCGGTGGGGTGAAGCCGCAGGTTCAGCGTGTGGATCACGGCCCCGATGCAGGGAATGGCGAAGTACGCCTCGAGGTGCGGCTGATGGTTGAAGGCGAGCGTCGCGACGCGATCACCGGGCTTCACGCCGAGCTTGTCGGTGAGCGCGTTGGCGAGCTTCGCAGCGCGTGCGGTGAAGTCGGCGTACGTCATGCGGCAGTGCGTCTTGTCCGGCAGTGCCGTCACGATCTCGCCGCTCGCAAAGAACGTGCGTGCGCGCTCGAGGAAGTGCGTGAGCGTCAGCGGAAAATCCATCATCCGCCCGGGAAGCGTGGGAGCCGGCATGGCCACGAGGCTACCGTCGCCGCGCCTTCGCGTGGACCCCGAAAGCCGCCGCGTCGCCCGCCCGCCTGCGCGCCCAAGCGCCCTGTCCCAGGCCACCCCCAAATCTGTCCAAAACATATGGTCACGCCCCGCCGAGCCCACCCCCTCCCAACCCCGCCCCGCGCTCATCGCCCAGTTTGCAAGCTAGCTTGCGAATTTGGGGAAGCGGCGCGCGAGGGGCGGAGGAGGGGGACTCGGGGGGGGCGGCGGCATGGGGTGTGCTCGGGGGACGTCGGGCGGGCGGTGCGCACGGGGCGCGGGCGCTTCGCGATTGAGCACTCACGTCCACGAGGGGCCATGCATCCGCTCATGTTTCAGTTCAAGCGCGCCCACCTTTGCGCGCTCGCCGGGGCGCGCGCGCTCTCGTACAAGACCGGGCTCACGCCCGCGCGACACGATCTCTTGCGATGCATCGAGGGCTTCGGCGTGCCCTACGTCGAGGGCCAGTTCGAGGAGTACCAGTCGCGCCTGTGGCGCGCGCTCGGGATCTCACGCACCAGCGCCAGCAAGATGGTGCGTCGACTGATCGAGCTCGGGCTCGCTCAGCGACGACGCGCACCACGCGATCGACGCACGTTCCTCGTCTCGCTCACGAAAGAAGGCAAGCGGCGCATGCGGCGCGCCTTCCTCATCCTCTTGCGACGGAAACCCTTCCAGCGACGCTTCGAACGCGCCTTCGGAGAACGGACCTGGACCGCCCACCACGCCGTGAAAAATCTCACGTTCGCCGTCGAGCGCGTCGCTCGACACCTCCGCGATACGTCGTGGCCGGTCTACCTCACGGCGGAAACGCCCGATGACCCGATCGACGACATCGACGTCGACGACTGGATACCCGCCGACGACCCAGACCGCCCAGACGACCCAAAGGACGCAAACGCCGTCGACGACGACGAAGCGCTCACGCCTCCGGCTGCGCGATGATTCGCTCGATCGTCCGCGTCGTCATCTCGCCCGACTTCACCTCGTCGTCGTCGAGGAGGCGTTTGTGGAGCTCGATGTTCGTGCGGATGCCACCGACGATGAACTCGTCGAGCGCGCGCCGCATGCGGATGATCGCTTCTTCGCGCGAGCTCGCATGCACGATGAGCTTCGCGAGGAGCGAGTCGTAGTGCTGCGGCACCGTCCAGCCGCCATAGACGCCCGAATCGACGCGCACGCCCGTGCCGCCCGGCGGGAAGTACTCGGTGATCTTGCCCGGCCACGGCGCGAACGTCCGCGGGTCCTCGGCATTGATCCGGCACTCGATGCTGTGACCGCGGAAGCTCCACTGCCGCGTATCCGGCAGCTCGATCTTCTCGCCCGACGCCACACGGATCTGCAGGCTCACCAGATCGAGACCCGTCACCATCTCCGTGACGGGATGCTCCACCTGCACGCGAGTGTTCATCTCGAGGAAATAGAGCTTCCGGTCCTCGTCCATGATGAATTCGAGCGTGCCGAGCGACGTGTAGCCCGTCTCGAGGATGGCCTTGCGGATCACCTCGCCCATCGACGCGCGCAGCTCCGGATTCATCGCCGGGCTCGGCGCTTCCTCCATCACCTTCTGGTGACGCCGCTGCAGCGAGCACTCGCGCTCGCCGAGCGTCCACACGCCGCCGTGCTTGTCGGCGAGCACCTGGAACTCGATGTGCTTCGGCCGCTCGACGAACTTCTCCATGTAGACGTCCGGGTTCTTGAACCCCGACTCGGCTTCGTTCGTCGCCTGACGAAACGCCGCCGCCACCTCGGACTCGTTCCGGACGATGCGCATACCGCGCCCGCCGCCGCCGCCCGACGCCTTCATGATCACCGGGAGGCCGATGCGTCGCGCCTCTTCGACTGCGTGATCGGGATCGCGAAGCACCTCGCTGCCGGGGAGGAGCGGCAGGCCGAAGCGCTTCGCGTTGCCGCGCGCCGTGACCTTGTCGCCCCATGCGCGCATCGCTTCGGGCGTCGGCCCGATGAACGTCACGCCGCACTTCTCGCAGAGACGCGCGAACTCCGGATTCTCCGAGAGGAACCCGTACCCGGGATGGATGGCGTCCGCGCCGGTGATCTCCGCGGCGCTGATGATGGCTGGAATATGCAGGTAACTGCGCGCGGCCGGCGCCGGGCCGATGCAGACCGCCTCGTCGGCGAAGCGCACGTGCAGCGCGCGCGTATCGACGTCGGAGTGCACCGCGACGGTCGCGATACCGAGCTCGCGACAGGCGCGGATGATGCGCAGCGCGATCTCGCCGCGGTTGGCGATGAGGATCTTCTTGAACGGCGGCGTGCTCGGACGCGGCAGCGACCGCGGTCCGACGCTGATCGGCGCCGGGGCCACGCCGGACGCGTCGGGGATGGGCGGCCGCGGCGTCGAGGAACTCATGCCTTCTTGATGCGGAACAGCTTCTGTCCGAACTCGACGGACTTGCCGTTCTGCGCGATGCACTCGATGACCGTGCCCGAGAGCTCGGCTTCGATCTCGTTCATCAGCTTCATCGCCTCGACGATGCAGAGCGTCTGACCGGGGCGGATCACCGACCCGACCTCGACGAACGACGGGGCCTCCGGGCTGGGCGACCGGTAGAACGTGCCGACGAACGGGCTCGTCACGTCGAACACGTCGGTCGGCTCGGCTTCGACAGGCGCGCCGGCGCCGGGGCCACCATTGCCCGCTGCCGCACCGCCGCCGGCGCCGGGGTGGCCGGCGCCGAACTGCATGGGCGGGGCAGCGTAGGAGAATCCGCCGGCCGGCGCCGCGTGCGACCGCACGACGTGGACGCGGACACCTTCGGACTCGTGCTCGAACTCGGCGACGTCCTGCTCTGTGAGGAGCTCCAGCAGCGCGCGAAGCTTGTCGATATCGACGGTCATATCGCCGGCGGAAGCTAGTCGGGCTGTTCGTGCACGCAAAGCGCCTTCGACCGCGAAGCGCGCTACGCGGGCACTAGGCCGTCCGCGGACGACGACCGAGCCACCGAACGAGGCCCTCGAGCGCGAGAAGATAGCTGTCGCCGCCGAAGCCGCTCACCTTGGCGATGCAGGCCGGCGCGACCTTCGATTCGTGGCGGTACGCCTCGCGGGCCTCCGGATTCGACAGGTGCACCTCGACGCAGGGGAGCCCCACCGCCTTGATCGCGTCGAACAGGGCCAGCGACGTATGGGTCAACGCGCCGCCGTTGAGGAGGAGGCCGTCGAACGTCTTTCCGGCCTCGCCGATGCGGTCGAGGAGGGCGCCCTCGTGGTTCGACTGGAACGCGTCGACGGCCACCCCGAGCTCGCCCGCCCGGTCCGCGAGCCGCTTGTGGATGTCCGCGAGCGTCTCTTTGCCGTAAATCGCGGGCTCCCGCGTGCCCAAGAGCTGCAGATTCGGGCCCGAAAGGACCAGGATCCGCGTCGAGCCCCGCTTCTTGCCCACTAGGCGCCCACTCAGGCGAGCTCGGCGATGAGCTTCGGGGCGGCGGTCCTCATCAGGTACCGGCCTTTGCCGAAGTTTCCGTCCGGCCGCATCGCCAGGGCCAAGAAATACGTGTCCCCGAGGGTCCGGATGATGGTCACCAGCCGGTCGGTCCCGACCGCGATCTCGTTGGCCGCCCCGGCCTCCAGCATCTCGGAAGCGCGCTTGATCGAGCCGATCACCACGCTGAATTCGATGCCGATCGTGTTGATGTCGAAGGGTGAATCGGCCTTCGCATAGCTCTCGAGGGCGATGCCGCTCGAGTCCATCAGCAGGCCCGCCAGCCCACCCTCGGTCCCCTCGACCAGCTCCTGGAGCGCCTCTTTGAACATGGAAACAACCTTAAAGGCCTTGCGATCCAGGCGTCAACAACGCTGCCGATCAAACGGCGGTACACGGTGGAAATCTGAGCGCTATCTACCTCGTGCTACCTCGTGACCCTGCTTGACCGAGCTGGTCACGAACGTTTAAGGTCCCGCCACGATGCGCGCACGAGCAGGGGATCCGCCCCGCACGATGGCCCAGAAGATCCTGGCCGGGCGATGTGCCGACCCGACGCTCTCGGGAGACGTGGTCCAGGTCAAGGTCGACCAGATCGTGCTGTGTCGCGCGCCCGTGCGCGCGATCGCAGAAGCACGAGAGGCCGGACTGAAGAAGACCTCCGCCGAGGTGGCGATCGTCTACGACGCGCACGCGGTCACAGGCACCGCGTCGCGACACCACAGCGAGGAGATGCAGGCGGCCGCCGCCGAAGTGCTCGCGCACGGCATCGTCATCGGACGTCCGGGCGTCGGCTTCCCCGCGCCCGTGCATCTCGAGCGCTTCGCGAGCCCCGCGCGTCTCTGCGTCACCGACGAGCCGCGCCTCGCGAGCGTCGGCGGCATCGGCATGCTGACCATCGTCGTCTCGCCGGGCATGCTCGGTCAGGCGCTCGCGCAGGGCTCGATCCTGATGCGCCCGCCGCGCAGCGTGCAGGTCCTCCTCTCGGGACGCACGCGTCCGTTCGTCTGCGCACGCGACGTCGCTCTCGAGCTCGTTCGACGTGGGCTCGGCGAAGCGGTCTCGCGCATCGAGGTGCAGCATCAAGCGCCGGTCGTGATCGAGTTCGCCGGTCCTTCGGCGCGTCTCCTCTCCGTGTCCGAGCGCGCCGTGCTCGCCGGTCTCGCGCCGCAGCTCGGCGCCGCCGGCGCGCTCTTCGTGAGCGACGAGCGCACCGAGGTCTTCCTTCGCGATCAGCGTCGCTCGAAGGCGCACCGCGCGCTCGTGCCCGACGCCGGCGCACCGTGCGACGAGGTCCTCAACGTCGATCTCGGCGCCGTCGATCCTCTCTACATGGACGAGACCGGCGCGGTCCGCTCCGTGCGTGACCTCAACGGCAAGCCTGTTTCTCAGGTGCTTCTCGGTGGCGACACCGGCGCCACGCTCCGCGATCTCTTCGCGGCAGCGGCGCTCCTCAAGTCGAAGCGCGTTCCCGCGCGCGTCGAGTTCCTCGTCGCGATTCCGTCGCGACAGATGCTCGAGGTCCTCGCGGGCAGCGGCGCGCTCACCGATCTCATCGCCACCGGCGCACGCCTCATCGAGCCCGATGCGCGCGTGATGTCGGGCGAGCTCTATCCGCCGGCCCCCGCCGGCATCAGCGCGCGCACGCACGACCTCGAGCCGAGCGCGACGATGCCGAAGAACGTCGCCATCGCCTCCGCCGAGACGCTGGCCTACGCGGTCGCCACCGGCGAGATGGGCGACCCGCGCAGCTTCAAGCGCCCGGTTCGCGTCACCATCCCGCGCGCGCTCCCGACCGACGACGTGCTCGTCGTTCGCGATCGCAAGGGTACGCTCGACGTCGGCAAGAAGGCCGCGTCGCTCACGCCGATCCCGCCCACCGCCTGGAAGGGCACGCAGACCCTCGACATCGTCGAAGGCGCAGCCCAGGTCACCGCGCACCTCGTGAACGGGAAGGGGACCGCTGCGCAGGCGAACGCCGGCCAGGTGAATCCAATTGCCGTCGTCTGCACGACGCTCGAGGAGGTCCGCGAGCTCGCGGCCCGCGCCGTGGAGCTGTCGCCGAACGTCCGTGCCGTCCTCGCTCCGTTCATCCCGAGCGGCGCGGTCTCGCTCTTCAGCGGCGTCGGCATCGCGGCGCTCCGCTTCGACGCGAAGGGCGCGCAGGGCCTCAAGGGCCAGCGCACCATCGCGCTACCCGCGCCCGCGCAGTGGGCCGAAGACGAAGCCACGTCGGTATCCCTGTCGGGCGGCGCCTCACAGAAGGTGCAGCTCACGTGGCTCGCGCTCGGTCCCGAGCGCGGCTGGGTGGGTGCCGGCACGTCACGTCCGGCCCCTGTCGCCGGACGCAGCCGCGGCTAGCTTTGCGGGGGCCGCCGGGACCCCGCGCGTTGAGCTGACGGAACGCCAGATTTCCCCTATCCTCGCGGGCGTATGTCGAAGGGACGCCTTACCCGCCAGGAGCTGAGCTGGCTATTGACGCAGGAGGCGCAGAACGCCGCCGAGCGTCTGCGCGTGGGCGTCCAAGTCCTTCGTACGCACGCTCCTCCCGCGCCGGAGCCGGCCACCGTCATCAACGAGGATCCCGGTCATCACGTCGACGCGTCACTCGATGCGCTCGACGACGTGATGAAGATGCTCTCCAACTTGAATCAGCGACAGAGCTCCTCGCAGCTCTCTGCCGCACCGCGCCGTGGTCGCATCGATCTCGCGGCGCTCATCGTCGAGGTGGCGCCCGAGGCGCGCGTGTCGATCGAGCCGGGCAGCGGCACCGAGGTCTACGGCGACGAGGCCGACTTCCGCCGCATGATCCAGGTGCTCATCGGCCACGGCACGGGCGAGGGCTCGTCCGTCACCGTACGCCGCGACGGCGACGACGTTCGCATCTCGACGACGCTCGGGCCTGATAGCTCACCCACCGCCGGCACCGAGCGCGCGTGGCTCAGTCGCATGGCGCTCCGCTACGGCGGCCGCCACGATCTCGAGGGTGGTAACGAGACGCTCGTCCTTCCCGCCGAGCAGTCCGCCGATCGCACCGAGCGCGAGGCGCTTCGCAAGGAGCTCGACGAGGCCCGCAAGCAAGGCGAGGTCTACGCGCGCGAGCTGGCCGCTGTCTTCGATCGCGGCGAGGAAGTGGCGACCGTTTCGTCGGTGCCCCCCGCGCCAGGCCCGCCTGCTGCCGATCGGTTCGCCACCATCACGAAGGTCTGCGCCGGCGTGGCCTCCGAGCTGCGCGCCTCGCTCGGACCGCTCACGAAGGAGCTCGGCTCACTACGTCGCCACGAAGTGACCGACGAGCAGCTCGACACGCTGCGCCGCCGGCTCAGTCACACGCAGGAGCTCGTCGCGAGCCTCCGCAGCATCGGCAGCCTGCCCGCCCACGAGCTCTCGACCGAGGTCGACCTCGTCGACGTCGCACGCGGCGCCGCCCGCGACGGCAACGTCTTCGGCGAGCGCAATCAGGTGAAGGTGGTGGTGAAGGCCATGGATGGACAGCGCCTCTACGTGCGCTGCGGGCCGAAGGCGGTGGCTGCCCTCGCGCGCGAGCTCGTCGCGCATGCGGTCGCCGCGTCGCCCAAGAACGCGGTCGTCGAGATCTCGTTGGCCGACGACCCGGCCGGGCCTCGCCTCGTCGTCGACGACGCGGGCTCCCCGCTACCGGCCTCTGGGCGTCGTTCGTTCCTTGCGCTCGAGACCCACGCCGGGCAATACGCGCGGCCCAGCGGCCTTCCCATCTTCATGGCGGCCGAGCTTGCCGCCTGCGTCGGAGCGCGGCTCGAGCTCTCCGATGCGCCTGCGCGCGAGGGCGAAGGCGCCACCGCCGGCGGTCCTGCGGGCGGCGGACTGCGCGTCGCCGTCACGTTCACGAAGACGTGATAACCTAGGGCGCGATGCGCGTGTTGATCGTCGAGGACTCGGACTCGATCTGCCGGATGATCGAGGCCCTCGTCTCCGCTCGTGGCTTCGAGGTCAAGAGCGCGAGCACTGGCGCCCGCGGCCTCGAAGAGGCGTTCGCGTGGAAGCCTGACGTCATCCTGCTCGACATCAACCTGCCCGGGTCGTTCGACGGCCTGCAGGTGTGCACGAAGCTCCGCGCCGACGCCGGCACCAAGGAGACGCCCATCATCATCATCAGTGCGATGAACGATGACGAGGTGAAGCGCCAGGCCATCACCAACGGCGCGAATGCGTTCTACGAGAAGCCGTTCAGCCCGCTCGCTCTCCTCAAGGAGATCGAGGCGCTCGCCAAGAAGAGCGAAGCGGCACTGCGACTCTGATCGGCCGCGACCTCAGCCGAGGAGCTTGAGGTTCTTCTTCGCGCGGGCTTCGGCCTCGCTGATGACCGACTTGGCCTCGTCGGCGGGGATCTTCAGCTTCTCCGCGAGGTCGGTGATGAGCTTCGACTCGGCGGGATGCTGCTCGCCGTCGGCGAACGAGAGGAGCACCGCGTGCTGGAGACAGACGCGACGCGAGCCTGCCGAGAGATCCTGCAGGTTGATGTCGTCGAGCGTCCGCTTCTCCTTCGCGTAGTCCTGGAGGCGCGCCTTCTCCTCGGGCGTCGCCTCGTAGGCATCGAGGAGCGCGTCGAGCATCTCCTTCTCCTTGGCGGCGAAGTCGCCGTCCGCCCACGCCACGGGGACCAAGGCCTGGATCAGCGCGAACGTTTCCTCTTGCATGACCCGGAGGATAAAGCGGCTCGCGGCGTGCTGGGAAGCCGCAACGACCGCGATCAGCGCACGAAGATGTCCTTGCTCGACCAGGCGCTGTCGCTCGAGCAATCGGTGCTCACGGCCAGCCCGGCCGGCTTGACCATCGAGGCGCGCCGTAGCGCCACCCGCGCCGTGCGCTTCGACGACGCGTAGTCCGAGTGCCAGAAGTTGGCGTGATCGTTGGAGCAATGGAACGTCTGGCCGGTGTATTTCAGGACCGTGCCGTCCTCGGCGCGGGCCATGTTCTCGTCCAGGTCGAAGAGATCGCGGTTTAGATCGAGCTCGAAGACGTTCGTGTTCGGCAGGTCCGGATGGCCGAACAGGTTCCAGCAGGTCGCTCCGACGAAGAACGTGTAAGTTGCACGTATCTGTGTCCAGCCGTCCAGCTCACCGACGAGGAAGTAGTAGAAGTCGCTGGGCTGGCTGTGATCGGCACCGCAGTTCGGGGTCAGCACGCCGACGTCCAGCGTCAGCCCGCCCCGGCTGTCGGTGCCGCGCTTGACGTCGACGGTGGCGGCGGAGCCCGGCACCACGTCTTGAACGCGCTTGTCCTCGACGACCATCGCCGGCGTCACCAGCGTCCAGCCGCCGTCCGCCGTTTCCATGTCGCAGTATGCCGTGAACGCGCCACCGTCTGCGCCGCGAAGGGTATAGACGCCGCTCGGGGCAGCGACGTCCTCCGCATGGAGCGCGCGACACGATGCGGCCGTGGGTGCTGCTGCGTCCGCCGCCGCAGCACCGTCGGCGTCGGCGCCGTCCCTCGCGCCGGCCTCCGACGACACGATGGGGCCCTCCGAGAGCCCCGCGGTGCTCACGAGCGCGGTGCACGCCGAGACCACGAAGGCTCCGGTGATGACGATGGCGAGCTTCCTCATGCGCGCCTCACTTGGCGCTGACGGAGACCACGCGATTGCCTTGCGGATCAGGGCTCGCAGCCTGGATTTCCTTCTCGCCGACGTGCAGTCGCTTGCGGAGCTGCGGAGGTCCCGCGAGCAGCACGTCGATGTCACCGTCGCAGCGGAGCTGCTCGATGCGCGCCTCGGGACCGAGCCCGGCGAGGAGCCAAACCTCGGCGCCGCGCACGTTCGAGACGACATGCACGGTGCCGGGCGAGCCCGAGCCACCGACCTGGCTGCCCGGCTCGGCGACCGGCCACGCGTCGACGGCGCCCGGCTTCGCCTTGGTGGGATCGAGCTGGATGGGGACGTCGATACGCGGCTTGCCGTCGGGCGCCTTGTCCCACGTCGACTCGGCCTTGATGACCGCGCGGCGTGGCGCATAACCCTCGGCGGTGGCGACGAACTCGAGGCGCGTGCCCACCGGCATCCGCTCGACGTCGAGCGGCGCCTGACCCATGCGAAGGAGGATCTCTGCGTTCGCCGGAACGTCGCTCACGACGAGCGCCACCTTGCAACGCGGCGCGGGCGGGAGGACGGGCATGGCGCTCGTCGACCCCGTCGCGAGCGGCTTCCTCTTCCCGGTGAAGAACGCCGGCTTGAACATCCACACCGCGATGCCGCCCGCGACGAGCACGAACAGCGTGAGCACCAGCATCGCGAGGCCGGTGCGCGGCGCGCGAGGCTGACGGAAGTTGCCGGTGCGACCGGTGGACTTGTTGCGACGCGACGTCGATCCCGCCGGCGGCAGGTCGGCCTTCTCGCGTCGACCGGATGCCGAGATGGCGGGAGCAGGCGCGGGCGCCGGCGCAGGGAGCGGTCGACCCGGCTGGCGCGGCGTGACCGGACGCTTCAGCGCCGCCTCCATCGCGGCGGCGGCGAGCGCCGGCATCGGCGGGACGGGCGAATGGCGCGCGCTCTGCGTGACGGGCGCGGTCGGCCCGGGCACCGGCGTCATCGGAACGAGCGGCGACGGCGGCGCGAGACCACCCGAGGGAGGCATCGCCGCGGAGGCCGGCGGAATGAGGCCCGGTCCGTAGCTCGGCGGCGCCGTGCCTGCGGGAAGCCGCGCGGTGGCAGCGCCGGGGCCGGGTGCCGGTGCCGCGGGCGCACCGACCGGCACACTTGCGCTCCGCTCGGAGAGCGCGAGCAGCGCCTCGACGCTGTCGCCTTCCGACGGCTGGCGCTTCGGTAGGTCCTTACCGACGTCCTTCGTGAGCTCGGCGAGCGTCGTCGCATCGGGCGGCGCCGGCGTGGGATCGAGACCCGCGATCGCCTTGAGGTCGTTGCGCACTTGCTTGTCGCCGACGCTCGACACTTCGAACGTCGAGAGGAGCGAGTCGACCTCGTCGCCTCCGAAGAGCTTGTCGATCTCGGCGCGCTCGGCGGCGGCAGGCCCCGGCGGTCCCGCGGGAGCGCTCTTCACGCGCGGTGGCGGTCCGACGACGGGTGGGCTCGCGGATCCGCCGGCACGCGCCGGAGGCGGAGGTAGCGGAGCGCCGGCACGCGGCGGAGGCACGGGCGGCGGACCACCGGCGCGAACGGGCAGCGGCGGCGCCGCGGGAGGTCCAGCAGGCAGCGCGGCCGCGGGCGGTGGGGGCGTGGGCGGCGCAGGGGCCGCGACCGGCGGCGCGGGCGGCGTGCCGGCGGTGGCGGCAGAAGCGATCGGCGGCGGCGGAGAGAGGCCCGGCGCAGCACCGACCGAGCCCGGATGCGGCGGCGGGGTGAGCCCGGGATTGGGCACGACCGGCTTCGGTGCGCTCGGCGCGTTCGGCGCGTTCACGAGCCCCGCAGGCATGTTGAGCGCCACGAGGTCGGGCGCGTTCATCTGCGCAGCGAGATCGGCGAGCTGGTTCTGGCGCTTCGCGGTGAGCGCCTCGTCGGCGAAGCTCGCGACGCTTCCGCGCGGTCCCGGCGGCGCATCGGGCCCGCTCATGACGTCGTCCGGCGAGGACTCGCGTACGACTGCGCGCGGCGCGGCCGGGCGCAGCACCGGTGACGGCATCGAGGCGTTGCGACCGACGCCGAGCGTGACGCGCTTCACCTCGCGCGCGAGACGCGCAAGCGCACGACGACCCGCCGCGCGATTCACGGGGATGAGCGCCGCCTCGAGCTCCGAAACGAGCGCGGGAAGGCCTGCCCCGGCTTTGCGTCGAGCCGATGCAGTGAGCGCCGGCGTCGCCGAGCCGCTCGCCTCGAGGAGCTTCGCGAGGATCGCGCGCACGCTCGTCTCGGCATCGCCGGCCGGCGCAGCGCTCTTGGGACGCACGAGCGCGACGGTGCCTTCTTCGCTGATGTAGACGGTGCGCGGATCGACCT
>JAXDMI010000685.1:0-5072 GCA_034666145.1 Myxococcales bacterium
CGCGCGCGGGGAGCACACTCGTCGGCTTCGCGCGCGGCGGCGACTTCGTGGTCTACACCGGCGCGCAGCGCATCATCGAGTGACGCTCGGCAGCCTGCTCCGCAGCCCGCTCCGCGGCTCGCTCAGCAGGTCGGGTTCGGATTCGGGAACGCGTCGCGATCGTCCTCGCCCGTGCGCGGCTTGAGGCACGCGAAGTCTTTCTCGATCAGCAAGCGCAGCGGCTCGTCTCCGGGCGTCGTCTGCTCGGCCTCGATGCCGACGCGGTCGCTGGTTGCCCACGCGCGGGCGTCGGCGGACGGCACGGTGACGCGGATCGTGCCGGCGTCGAAGGATGCGCTCACCGACGGCCCCTCGCCGAGCGCGATCGCGTACGAGAGCTGCGCGTGCGGACCGAACGCGGTCTTCTCTTCCACCGAGCCGAGCGCAACGAGATCGTTCACCTCGCCTTGTGTGAGACGAAGCCGGAGCGAGTTGCCACGAAGACGAAGCTTCATGGATCTGTGCTCGCACACGCCGTCAGGCAATGCAACGTGATGCGGCGCCGCAGCCTCAGCGTGCGACGTCCGCGGGAGTGTCCCAATCGTCGAGGAAGCGACCGGCATCGGCGCCGAGCTCGAGCTCCACGCAGCCCAGCGCATCGAGGAGCCCCTGGAGAGAGTGAGCGCCGGCCTCGAGCCTCGCCTGCACGACGGGGCGCGCGAGCGTCGCGTCGTACCGCGCGAAGAACGGCTCCCATCGACCCTCGCGCTTCGGCGCGACCGCGACGGCGCGCGGCGCATCGAGGAGCATGCGAACGTGCGCAGCAGACACGAACGGCATGTCGCACGCGACCGCCAGCGCGACCGCGCTCCGCTCGAGGAGCGCGGCGAGACCGGCGAGCGGCCCGGCATCGGCGGCGACGTCGGCGAGCATCGTCATCCCTTCGCCCGCGTACGCAGGATGCGCGCCGACGAGCACGCAAGGCACCCCGCACTCGGCGAAGACGTCACGCCAGCGCGCGACGAGCGTTTGCCCGTCGGGCCCCACGAGCAGACCCTTCGGTGTCCCGCCCATGCGACGCGAGGCACCGCCTACGAAGATGCCGGCGAGAACGGCCGACGTGGCACTGGTGCTCATCGCGGCTCCATTCGAGGATCGACGATAGCGCCGCATTGCGGACATGAGCTCGCGTATGAACGGCGCCACGGCATCGCCTTGGTCGGTCGCGTAGAGACACGACCGAAGCTCCAGTCGAAGTCCTTCTCGACGGCGACGACGAACGGCGGACGCGGCCACGGCGGGTCTTTGCCGTCCCACGCGAAGAGCAGAGCGTCATGCCCGTTCGGACACGACGTCGCGCGCGCGATGCGGAAGCCCGGAAAGTCCTTGATGTCGAACGGCAGCTTGCGCGCGAGCGCAGCAGCAGTCGAGCGTTGCGTTCGCGCGATGCGATGCTCGACACCGCGCTCGCCTTCATGCTCCTCGCAGAGCCAGGGGAGAAAGCGATCGGTCGTGACCACCAGCTCTCGCCCTTCCGTCTCGCACGCCTGCCAGGCGTCGACCTCGATCCATGGAATGCCTATTTCAAAGGCCTTCTCTGCATCAACCGCATGCGTGTGATGCACCTCGACGGCGGCAATGGGGAGCGGCGACGCGCGCGGTAGACGCGACATCAACGCAACGTCGACGACGTGACCCGACCGCAACGCGTGCTCGAGCACGACGCCGCCGACCTTCGCCGGAATGGTCTGGCGGCATTGCGCCGCGCAGTCCGCGTGCGCGCAGCGCCGGACGAAGACGACGGGCGGCCCACCGGCGAGCCATGCGTTGACCGCGCTTTCGATGAACAGCTTGGCGCTCAGATGCGTCACGCTCTCCGCGCTGCATGCCGACGCTCGATGATGGAAGTGCCTTCGCTTCTTCGCGCCCGCGTGGAGGTCGATCTGTCCCGCGCACGCCGGACAACGATAGGCGCGTCGCCGCGCAGCGCCGTCGGGAGCTACGAGGCGACCTTCGACGTCGAATGCGGCGGGGATGCGAAAGCCGTCGGTCGTCGCCATGCGCGGCTCACGTGCGCGGCGCGAACACGCGCGCGGGCGCAGGGATGCCCTTCAGCTCGAACGTGCCGAGCTCCTCGGTGGCGCGCGTCGTGAGGCTCGCAAGGTCCTCGGACACGACGAGCGGCCTCCCCAGCTTGCTGGTGAGCCCTTCGAGGCGCGACGTCAGGTTCACCGCCGGTCCGATGGCCGTGAAATCGAGACGATTCGCGCTGCCGATGTTGCCGTAGGCCAGCTCGCCGACGTGGAGCGCGAGCCCGATGCGCAGCGGCGCCAGAGCGGCGACGGCGGTGAGCGCTTCGTCGGCAGCAGCGATGGCGAGGTCTGCGCGGTTCGCCGGGTCATCGCCGCCGCCGAGCGGGAAGATGGCGAGCAGCCCATCGCCCATGAACTTGAGGACCTCGCCGCCGCGGTTCTCGATCGAAGGCACCTGGCATTCGAAGACCGCGTTGAGCGTGTCGATGACCTCACGCGCCGAGGCGCGCGACGACAGCTCGGTGAAGCCGCGCAGATCCGAGAACCAGATCACGGCGCGCACCGTTTCGAAATCGCCCTTCTGGATGCGGCCCGCGAGGATCTTACCGCCCGAGTTGCGACCCACGTACGTACTGAGCAGCGTTCCTGCCGTGCGTCGTTGCGCGAGGATCTCGGCGAGACGAGCGAGCGGCCGGCAGATGCGGCGGAGGTCGACGATCGCCTCGTCGGTGAAGCCACCCGGCACCTTCGTCGCGAACGTGATGCCGTGCGTCTGGCCCGTCGTGAAGACCAAAGGGAGGATGACGTAGTCGGTGAAGCCGTCCTTCACGAGCTGGTCGACGACGGAGTAGCTGCGGTCGGTGTCGGGACCGAGCCGCATCCGCACTTCCTCCTTCGTCACGAACACGTGGCGGACGGGGCTCTTCTTGAACGTGTCCGTCTCGAACATCCCGTGCGGCGCTTCGCCGACCACGGTGCCGGTCTCCGGCGACCAGCGGAACGAGCGCCCCGCGATGGTGGGATGGAGCGTGGTGACGAACGCGCCGATCCGCGCGACCCGACTCGGGCTCGCGTGGAGCGTGTCGCCGATGCGCGTGACGACGTCAGCCGAATCGGCGGCGCCCGGCGCGCCGTCGATCAGCCAGTCCACGAGCGCATCGATTGGCGACACGCTCGAATCGTATCAGTGACCGTGCGGGTCGGGCATGCCGTGCGGCATCTGCATGCCCGGCGGCATCTGCATGCCCGGCGGCATGCCCATCATCGACGGACCGCCCTTGCCTGCATCGGCAGCGCCCGCGTCCTTGGACTTCACGAACTTCACCGGCTCCGAGAGCGCCCAGTCGGCGGCGTACTGCGGGATCGAGTAGATCGTCGCGTCGCCGTCCTTCTGGACGTAGCGCGAGGTGCCCGTCGAGGTCTTGCCGACCTTGAGGGCGTAGTGACCCGCGCCGTCCTTCAGGTTGATCGTGACGGTGCCCTCGGGGCTGTCGAGGCCGGTCTCGGACGCCGACTTGCCGTCGCCGAAGTCCTCGGCGTTGAGCGCCTTGAACGCGCGGACCGCGTCCTTGACCTTCTCTTCGTCGAGATCGGCGATGGGCTTGTCCTTGAAGGTGCCCGCCCACTTGTCGCCCTTCGTGAACGAGAGCGTGCCGGCCTTGGTCGTGATCTGGAGCTGGTTCGCGTTCGCGTCGTCGAACTTGAAGATCTCGGTGTCGCGCCAGCCCTTGAGCTCGCGCGCGTAGAGGTAGCTCGAGTAGCCGTTCGCCGTGTAGATCCCCGGCTTGCCTTCGACCATGAGCATCTGACCGCGCGCGCCGGACTTGCCGAAGTTCGCGTCGACCTTCTTCTCGGCGCCCTTCCAGGCGACGACGTGGACCGCCTTGTCCTTCTCGAACTGGAACTCTTTCTTCTGATCCTCGGAGGGCGCCGCGGAGATGACCTCCTTGACCTTGAGCTCCTTCATGTTGTCGAGGAGCTGCTTC
The DNA here is from genome assembly GCA_034666145.1 of Myxococcales bacterium. GTDB lineage: Bacteria > Myxococcota_A > Polyangia > Polyangiales > Polyangiaceae > Labilithrix. The sequence goes on from JAXDMI010000685.1 coordinate 3,998, forward strand.
ACGTTCGCCTGGTTGGCCGGAGCCACCACGGGCTTCGTGACCTCCCACTTCGCGTCGGGGCCGTTGCCCTTCTTCTCGAGGACGGTCTCGCCCTTTTCGGCATTCGTGATGCTGATCTTGTCGATGTCGTCAGAGGCCTTGATTTCAGGCAGATCCGCCGACGTCGTCGTCGTTGAGCTGCCCTTCGTCGCGTCGTCCTTCGACACCTTGTAGACGGCGCCGCCGAGAGCGGCGAGCACCACCACACCAATCCAGAGCTGGGTCGAGCGTTCCATATTTTCGGTGCCTTCTAGTGGAAGAGGCGCGCGCGCTCAGGCGAGCGAGACGTTTTCGCGCGAGGAGATGCGGCGGCGCCAGAGGAGCACGCCGAAGAGAGCGAACAGGATCGGCAGACCGAGGATGAGGCTGCCCTCGACCCAGTGCTGCGTGTTCTTGCGCTCCTTCTTCATCGTGTCGTCTTGCTTCTTGAGCTGGTCCTCGGTCATGTCGTCGAAGTTCGGCTTCGAGACGTCGCCGTACGCAAGGCCCGGCTCCTGGAGGATCTTCGCGGACACGGCGAGCAGGTCGACGTCGCCCGTGACCCAGTCGAGCATGTTCTTGAAGACGAGGATCGTGTTGGTCAGGATCTGCTGCGCGTACGGCATCGCGAGCTGCTGGAGCATCTCGTCGCCGCCGCCGTTCGGCATCATCTGAGCCATCTGTCCCTGCATCTCGGGGCCGTTGCCGGCGCGAGCGAAGGGGTTCGCGAAGAACTGCGACGAGGAGATGACGAGCACGCGCGCCGTGGCGGCAGACGCCGCGGGAGCCTCGACGCCCATCTTGTCGCCGGCGGGGAACGCCGTGTGGAGCTTGCCCTCGATCTCGGCGGCGATGTTGAACTGGCTGAACTCGCCCTTGGGACGCCACTGGCGCATCGGCTTCATGTCGATGGTGTCGCCGGTCTCGCGGAGCGTCTTCGGCGTGGTGCGCGCGAGGACCTTGAACTTCGCGGGGTCGGTGACCTCGGGCTGCTTGTCGCGATGGAGGACGAGCGACGAGGGGAACGGAAACGGAACCTGCGTGATCCGGAAGAACG
>JAXDMI010000686.1:0-5931 GCA_034666145.1 Myxococcales bacterium
TCGAGGACCTCGTGAAGGCCGGCGTCATCGATCCCGCGAAGGTCGTTCGCTCCGCGCTCGAGTTCGCCGCGAGCGTCTCGGGCATGATGCTCACCACCGAGGCTCTCATCGCCGACAAGCCCGCCAAGAAGTCGGCTGGCGGCGGCGGTGGCGGCGGTGGCATGGGCGGCATGGGTGGAATGGGCGGCATGGGCGGCATGGGCGACTTCGACATGGACTGAAGTCGAGCCTCACGTCGAAATGATCGAAGCCCCGGTGTCTCACGACATCGGGGCTTCGTCTTTTCGAAGACTGCCGCAGGAGAGGCAGCCGCAGATCAGAACAGAGCCTTGAGCTCCTTCTCGACCTCGTTCTCCTCGCCCTCGTGGTAGCCGCGATGAACGTGCTTCACGACGCCGTCCTTACCGATGATGTACGAGGAGGGCATCGTCTCCGGCTTCCACTTCTCGGCGAGCTTCTTCCCGTCGTCCCAGCCCACGGGGAACTTCGCGCCGTGGGTCTTCGCGAAGTCGGTGATGCCGCCCTTCTCGTCGTCGACCGAGACCGCGACGATCTCGAGGCCGTTCGTCTTGTACTTCACGTAGAGCTCCTGGAGCTTCGGGAAGGATTTCTTGCAGGGCTCGCACCACGTGGCCCAGAAGTCGACGATCGTGACCTTGCCCGGTGCGATGGTCATCTTGCCGGTGCCGTTCATCGAGTCGATGGCGAACTGGGGGGCCTTGTCGCCCTGCTTGATGCCCTTGCCGTCACCGCCGCCGGAGGCCTTCTCGGCGGAGGCCGCGGTGTTGGTGCCGGGCGTTTCGCTTCCGCAGCCGCCGAGGGCAGAAACCGCGACGAGACCGACGATACCAAGGAGGCGAGGGGGGCTGATTCGGGACGAAAACCCGGTAGCTGTCATGCGCATGGCCGGGAGTTTACAGTGAATTGCGCGATCGTGAAAAGCGGGCTCCTTGCCGCGGCACGCTCGAGCTCGGCTGACCGCTTTTTGACTCGGCGGAAAGCGAGGCGATAAGCTCGTCTCTGCCGATGTATCGCCACGCGCAGACGTGGAGAGCCCCGTGCAGCTACGCGTAGTCGGCTGTCACGGCGGTGAGACTCCGAAGCACCGAACGAGCGCGTTCCTCCTGGACGATCGTCTTGCGATCGACGCTGGCTCGTTGACGAGCGGGCTCGATCTCAAGCTGCAATACCAGCTCGAAGCCGTGCTCGTGAGCCACGCGCACCTCGATCACATCCGCGATCTCGCGACGATCGCCGACAACCGGGCGCAGTACGGCTGCAAGCCGCTCCTCGTCGCGGGGACCGTCGCGACGCTCGACGTCTTGAAAAGGCACTTCTTCAATGGGCTCGTTTGGCCGGATTTCACGGCCATTCCCTCGAAGAAGGAGCCGACCATCCAGTACAAGGTCCTGAAGCCCGAGGTCCGCGTCGAGATCGCGGGCTACGGCGTTCGCGCCATCTCGGTGACCCACACCATCGACACGTCCGCGTTCATCGTCGACAAGAACGGCGCATCGATGGCGTACAGCGGCGATACCGGCCCGACCGATCGCCTCTGGGAAGTGCTCAACAAGGAGAAGGACCTCCGCGCGCTCCTCATGGAGGTCAGCTTCCCCAACGAAGAGCAGAAGGTCGCCACCATCAGCGGGCATCATTCGCCGCAGACGCTCCTGCCCGACCTCAAGAAGTACAAGCGGCCGCAGGACCTGCCCACGCTGCTCTACCACATCAAGCCGGCGTTCCAGTCCGTGGTCGAGAAGCAGTGCGCGAAGCTGAAGGGCGTGAATCTCACGGTCCTGCAGCTCGGTGAGCAGCTGCTGCTTTAGCTGCTAGAGAACAGAGCGTACGGATGCTATGCCTCCGCCCCCCGTGTCCGAGGCAACCGAAGCGCGCAGTGACGAGATTCCGGTCCCTGGTCTGGAGACCGACGAGGACGGGACGCGCGTCGTTCGCGAAGAGCTGAAGCTCCTCGAGATCGTCTATCGCGCGCTCGGGCCCGATCCCGCCATTGCTGCAGCTGCCGCGGCCGCTGCGGGAGGAACGGGAGCGCCGGCGTCGCCCCCCGCCGGCCCGACGCTGAATCAGTCGCTCGCCGCCGACGACGCGCGCCTGGTCGAGCTCCGCGAGCTGGCCGCCGTCGCCAAGCCCGAGGACCTGCCTGCGCTGCTCGAGCAGATGCACACGCTCGGCGCCCTCCGCGCCCATCGCGGCAAGAGCACGGTCGGCTCCATCGACCGCAAGAGCCCGTACTTCGCGCATCTCCGCCTCGAGGAGACGGTGACGCTCCCCGGCAACCAAGGCGAGAAGCTGCGCCGTCGCGACGTGCTCGTCGGCTCCAAGCAGTACCTCGACGCCGGCGCCGGCATCCGCATCGTCGACTGGCGCAACGCGCCGGTGAGCCGGATCTTCTATCGCTATCGCGAGGGCGATCCCTACGAGGAGACGCTCGGCGACCGTCCCATCGAGGGCGAGGTCCTCGCACGTCGCACGGTCGCGATCGTCAACGGTGAGCTCCGCAAGGTGACCGCGCCGCAGGGCACGTTCGTCGTCGATCACGACGGTCGCTGGCGCCGCGCCGAGGCCATGACCGCGCGCCTGCGTCTGCCGGGCAAGGGCCAGAGCGTGGGACCGATCGGTCTCGCGGCCGAGGATCGCGGCAAGGCCACCAGCGCCGATCGCTTGCTTCCGTCGATCGCAGCGATGCTCGACAAGGAGCAGTACGAGCTCATCACGAAGCCCGGCGTCGGCCTCGTCGCCATCCAGGGCAGCGCCGGCAGCGGCAAGACCACGGTCGGCCTCCACCGCGTCGCGTATCTCCATGCGTCGAGCCCCACGCGTTATCGCGCGGCCAAGATGCTCGTCATCGTCCCGAACGAGGCGCTCATCCACTACACGAGCCGCGTGCTCCCGGGCCTCGGCGTCGAGGGCGTTCCGGTCATGACGTTCGCGCGCTGGTCGGTGCGCGTCGTGCACGATCTCTTCCCGCGCTTGCCGAGCGCCATCACCGACGAGACGCCGCCGCTCGTCTCGCGTGTGAAGAACCACGCCGGAATGCTCCACGCGATGGAGGCCATCGCGAAGGACGTGCAGAAGCGCCTCGACACGAAGGTCGAGGCCGCGATGCGCAGCGGTCGCTGGCCGGAGAGCGACCGCGTCCTGGCCGCATGGGCCGCGACACACGGTACCGCCGACCGCCGCGTGACCCAGCTCGCGCAGTGGGTGTCGGGCAAGAAGGACATCCAGGGCGCCGGCAATTCGCAGGGCCTGCCCGATGTGACGCGCAGCGCGGTCGAGCAGCTCGGTCAGGAGCTCCGCACCGAGGCGCGCAGCATTCTCACCGCGTGGGACGAGCTCACGACGAGCCGGCCGCTCCTCGATACGTTCTTCGGTGACCACTTCGGTAAGGGGCAGCTCGATCAGGTGCACGAGTGGTGCGTGCGACAGGCGCGCGTCCGCGCCGAGCACGATCGCGACGGCGAGGCTCCCTCGCTCGACAGCGAGGACCACGCGCTCATCCTTCGGCTCTGGCAGGTCATGCGCGGTCCGCTCATCGACATCGAAGGCGCTGCGCTCAACGTCGCGCACCTCTTCGTCGACGAGGTCCAGGACTGTAGCCCTATCGAGCTGAAGGTCCTTCTCGACGTCGCCGCTGGCACGAAGGAGGACGGCCGCGCCGATCCCACGCAGCTCTCCGTCACGCTCGCCGGCGACATGGCGCAGCGCATGCGCGAGGATGACGAGACGCACATCGAGTTCGACTGGGACATGACGCTGAAGGAGCTCGGCGTTCCCGGCGGCGCCGGCATGATCGAGCCGCTCAAGGTGAGCTATCGCTCGACCGCGCAGATCACGAGCTTCGCGCGCGCCGTTCTCGGGCCGCTCGCGCACGAGGCCGAGCCGATCGCCACGCGCGACGGTCCGCCCGTGGAGCTCTTCACGTTCGCCTCGGCGGGCGAAGCAGTGGCATTCCTGGCCGACGCGCTCCGCGAGCTCTCTTCGAACGAGCCCGAGGCCAACGTCGCGCTGCTCTCGCGCTTCCCGCAGCAAGCGGAGGTCTATTACGAAGGCCTCGTTCGCGCCGAGGTGCCGAACGTGCGCCGCGTGCGCAAGCAGGACTTCACGTGGGAACGCGGCTTCGACATCACCGACGTGCGCCAGACCAAGGGCCTCGAGTTCGACGAGGTCATCCTCCTCGAGACCACGTCGTCGAGCTACGGCGAGACCCCGCAGGCGCGTCATGCGCTCTACGTCGGCGCGACCCGCGCGGCGCACCAGCTGTGGTGCATCACGAGTGAGGCACCGTCGAAGCTCGTGGTGACGGCGCTCGAGACGCAGAAGGAGCCGGACGTCCCGCTCCTCTCGCAAGCCGATCTCACGCCGCAGTAGGCCCCGCGCCGTTCGTGCGGTCCCACGCTATGCTTCGAGCGTGTCGAAGAAGAAGATCGCCGTCGTCGGTGGAGGCGCCTGGGGTACCGCGCTCGCGGCGCATGCCGCGCGCCTCGATCACGACGTGATGCTGTGGGCGCGCGAGCCCGAGGTCGTCACCGACGTCAACGAGCGCAACGAGAACCGGCTCTTCCTCGAAGGCGTCACGCTGCCGCGATCGCTTCGGGCATCGGCGAATCCGGCCGAGGTGCTGGCCGGGGCAGACATCGTGATCCTCGTGCCGCCATCGGCGTTCCTGCGCAGCGTCGCAGGTGTCGTTGCCGAGCACGTGCCGAAGTCGGCGCGCATCGTCGTCGCGTCGAAGGGGATCGAAGAGAAGACGCTCCAACTCATGGCCGACGTCGCGGCGGAGGCCCTCGGCGGACATGCCGCTACCGAGGTGTGCGCGCTCTCCGGCCCCAGCTTCGCGCGTGAAGTGGCGTCGGGCCTGCCCACCGACGTCGTCGTCGCGTCGAAGAGCGCGGAGGCGGCAGGCGCCGTCGCCGAGGCGCTCCACTCACCGATGTTCCGCGTCTACACGAGCAAGGATCCGATCGGCGTCGAGGTCGGCGGCGCCATGAAGAACGTGCTCGCCATCGCCGCGGGCGCGTGTGACGGCCTCGGCATGGGCACGAACGCGCGCGCTGCGCTCGTTACGCGCGGCCTCTCCGAGATGGCGCGGCTCGGCGTTGCGCTGGGCGGCGATCCGCTCACGTTCATGGGCCTCAGCGGCGTCGGCGATCTCATCCTGACGTCGACGGGGGCGCTGTCACGCAACCGCGCGCTCGGCATCAAGGTCGCGGAGGGCATCGAAGCAGGGAAGTACCTCGCGTCGCAGCGCACCGTCGCCGAGGGCTATCTCACGGCGCGCGCGGCGTGGCGTCTCGCGCAGAAGCTCGGCGTCGACGTGCCGATCACCGAGCAGGTCTATTACGTGCTCCACGAGGACCGACCGCTCCTCGAAGCGATGAAGATGCTCCTCACGCGCGCGCAGAAGGACGAGCTCTGGGGCCTCGGGTCGGGGCCCGCTGCCCTATGAAATAGGCCGATCGCGCTACAGCTGCTCGATGACGGTCTTCGTCGGGAGCGCGGCGTTGCACGCGACGTGATCGTCTTTGCCGACGATGCACTCGAACGAGCCGCCGACCGCGAGGGCCCGCGCATCGGCGGACTTGTCGGTGACCTTGCCGTCGGAGGCCGCCCACCAGTCGCCGCACGTCACGGTGCCGTTCTTGCGGAGCGCGCACATGAGGCCGTCGCCTCCGGAGAGCTGCGTCGCGTCGGTGAAGCCGGGAACGAGCGTGAGCGTCTTGTTCATCGACGGGCCGAAGCAAGACACCTTGCCGGCCGCGCCGACGCACAGCTCGTCTTGGCTCGCGCCGATCTGGTCGCTCTTCGGGACGCCGAGAGGGACGGCGACGCCGCCCACCGGAGCGCCACGCTGGCCCCAGCAGAGGACGAGGCCGTCCTTCGCGACGGCGCACGAATGATAGAAGGCGAGCGCGA
>JAXDMI010000687.1:0-13133 GCA_034666145.1 Myxococcales bacterium
TCTTCGACGACGTTCGACTCTTCACCGGTCTGCGAGTTGTACGCGCGGCGGATGTCGAACTGCTTCTCGATCTTGAACGCGTAGACGACGACGCCGTCGTTCTGCGCGAGCGGCGTGTTCGGGTCACGCTCGGTGGTGCCGGTCGACGTGGCCGGGACGACGCCCTGACCGTCCGTGCCGTCGATGCGCTCGAAGCTGATGCGGCCGATCAGTTTGTCTTCCTGGATCTGCCACTTGATCTTCGACATCGAGTTGATGGTGTTGGTGAACATGAGGAAGTCGGAGCCCGACTCGCCGTACGGCACCTTGATGACCATCGAACGCGCGTAGAACTCCGGATCGTCCTTCGCGTCCGTGTAGTTCTCGCCGACGAGGAAGCTCTTGGGAATGGCGTTCAGCTGAACGCGGTTGATCGGGTCACGCTCGGAAGCGCAACCGACCATTCCACTGGAGCTGCCTACAACCCCCATCACGAGGGCTGTCAGCCCGATCCTGCCCAACCAACTCGAATGCATCCCGACCTCCTAGACTCTTTCTCTGCTCGGACTCGCGACTCGCACTGCTCGTGATTTGCGCGACGCGCGCCCACATGCAACTGTCAGACCTGTTTGTAAACCTTCAGAATTTCAAAACTTTTGCCCAGCGCCGAGCTCCGGCGTTAGGTCCGTGACTCGTTTTCGAGCCTGTCTCCGTCAGCCCCCGCACGCGGAACGACCTGGTTCGAGGTCCCGGTCCGGATAGTCACAGCCCTCGCGTGCGCCTCGAGGCCTTCGAGCCGAGCGAGCGCGCAGATGGCCCGTTCGTCCCTTCGCAGCGCATCCGCCGAATAACGGATGAGCGAGGTGCGAGCCACGAAGTCGTGGACCCCCAGCGGAGAACCGAAGCGAACCGCCCCTCCCGTCGGCAGGACGTGAGAAGGCCCGGCGACATAGTCTCCAGCTGCCTCAGGCGTCAAGGCCCCCAGGAATACGGCCCCGGCGTGCCGGATCGACGCCAGGAGGCCTTCCGGGTCGGCGACCTGGAGGCTGAGGTGCTCGGGCGCAATGGTGTTCGCGACCTGCGCGAGCTCGGCTCGACCAGGGACCACGAACGCCTGACCATGGCGCCGGAGCGCCTCGCGCGCGATCGCTCGCCGAGGAAGCGTCTCGAGCTGTTGCTCGAGCTGCACCTGGACCGCCTCGACGAGCTCGCGCGACTCGGAGGCCAGCAGAACATAGGCGTCCTCGTCGTGCTCCGCCTGTGAAAGCAGATCCGCGGCGACGATTTGCGCCTCGGCCGTAGCGTCGGCAAGCACGAGTATCTCGCTCGGCCCGGCGATCGAGTCGATCGCAACGGACCCGTAAACCAAGCGCTTTGCGCATGCGACGTACGCATTGCCCGGCCCCACGATCTTGTCGACGCGCGGTACGCTCGCGGTGCCGTAGGCGAGCGCGCCGATGGCCTGCGCGCCTCCCGCGTCGACGATGCCCGTGACGCCGCCGAGATGCGCGGCCGCGAGGATCATGTCGTCGGAGCCGTCATTCGGGTCGGACGAGAGCGGCGTCGCGAGGATGATCTCGGTCACGCCCGCGACGTGCGCGGGGATCGCGGTCATGAGGACGCTCGACGGATAGCGGGCCTTGCCGCCGGGCGCATAGACGCCGACGCGATCGAGCGGGCGGACGCGGAGGCCGAGGGACATGCCCTCCTCTTCGAAGCGGAAGCCGTTGCTGCCGAACATCTGCGTCCGCTCGACGCCGTGGAAGCGGCGGATCCTCGACGCGGCATGCTCGAGGGCCTCGCGGGCTTCGGCCGGGAGCCGAGCGAGGGCGGCCGCCCCGTCGAAATCCGCGCCGCGACTGCGGAAAAGCGTGCGGACCGCACGCTTCTCGAAGCGCTCTACGTAGCGGAGAACCGCGCTGTCGCCGTCCTTGCGAACGGCCTCGAGGATCTCGCGTACGGCGCCTTCGACCTTCGCCGAGTCGGTCTCGCCCCGATCGCGCAACAGCGCGAGCGTACTCGCAAAAGCCGGGCTTCCATGGGCAACGAAGGTCAGCAAAGGAGCCGGACTACTTAGCGCAGGGGGACGACAAGTCACGCTCAGCCATGGCTTTTGCTCCGCTTAATCGACCACGCTCGCGGTGTATGGTTCACCCGTGCAATCAGGGCGGATCGCGTCGCTCGCGCTCGCGCTGGCGACGCTCGGGGTAACGTTCGGGAGCTCGAGCTGTCACGCCGCGAGCACGTCGCGCGGCGCAGCTTCGGCGAGCGGACCTAGCGCGAGCTTCGATCCCACGTGCCCTCCCGGCGCGACGCTCGGCCGTGACGGATGCGCATGCCGGTCGGACCTGCGGCCGCTCCTCGGCGCTTGCGTCTCGGCGCGCACCGCCGCCGAGCATTGCGGAGCAACAGGCGTCGTCACCGCGGCCGGATGTGCGGATCGCCCCCGGTGCGACGCGGGACGAGCGCGTGACCTCGTCACCGGCGAATGCCTCGCGCGGCGGGACGTAAGGAACCTCGCGGCGAGCCTCGGGATCCTCGTGGGCGACGAGGACCTCCTGGGTTGCCCGGACGGCGGCGAGCTCGCCGCGGTGTCCGGCGACCGCGACGACGGAGCGCCGCGCCTCGGCTGCCTTCCGCGCGCGGCGTCCGCGACCGTTTCTCCCGCATGCCCCGCGGGCTCGCTCGCGGGAGCCGCGCTGTGCAGCCGTGTGATCGCGGGCGGCGGGGCGGGAGGTGGCCTCGCGGTCGACGTCGTCCGGTGGGTCCAAGCGGTGGTCGGTGCCGACGGTGGGGCGGGCGCTCCTCCTCTATGTAGAGCGTGGGCACGCGCGCCCCGTTTCCTGGGATCGGCGACGCCGGCCGAGGCTCGCTTCGCCGTGTCGCTGCGCTTCCCCGACAACGACGTGAGTCTCGTCGTCGCGGAGGTCCGCAGCCTCGACACCGCTGCGGCCGTCGAGCTCGACCGTGTGCTGCGCCCGATGGTCGAGGCGCTCCGCGCGCTGGGAGGAACCGCGAGCCAGGCTGCGGTCAGCACGACCGTGCGCTGCGTCCGGAACGGTGGAGCCCGACCGTCCTCGGTCCCGGCCGAAAACGATCACGAAAGGTGACCAACCGGTGCTAGGTTAGGTCCCCTTCGCGCCAGGTCTCGGATTCGGGGTTTCGGGGTTTTCGGGCGCGATTGGCTTGGTTTTGAGCGGGTGGATGGAGACGCGAGGGTTCCCGTGGACAGTGATCTCGCAGATGCGGTCGAGGGGCTCAAGGAAGTCTTCCAGAAGCGAAAGCTCGAATGCGCGTTCGGTAAGGCGGACAAGGCGCTCGTCGAGGACCTCCGCAAGCAGCTCCGCATTCCTTCGCGTTTCCGAGCGTTTCTCATCGGCGCCGATCCGCTGAAGGTCGAGACCGTGACGCCGGTCGAGCGCGTCCGGCTCATGCCGTCGACCGAGCTCGTGAAGGCGCAGACCGTCATCACCTCGCCTCCGGAAGGCGCGACGCCGTCGCTCGACTGGAAGCCCGGTTGGGTGGTCATCGCCGAGAGCTCGCTCCTCGGTGACCCGTACTTCCTCGACACGTCGAAGCCGGATCCCGAAGGCGACTGCCCGGTCTACACCGCGATCAGCGGTCAGCCGCGCTGGGTGCCGACGCTCGCTGCGTCCAGCTTCGCTCAGTTCCTGCGCATCCTCTCGACGGCGATGGAGATCGCCGCGGGGTTCGGTGACGGCATCATGGACGACGAGGACGAGGACAGCTTCCGCGAGTCGCTCGGCCCCAAGGTGAAGGTCATCGACGCGCCCGCCCTGCGCGCCGGTCACTGGACCTGACGCCGACGGCGTACGCCGACGCCGAAATCGTGTAAGGACCGCGGCCATGGTCGAGTCCGCTTACGCGCAGAGCCGGTACAAGGCGTCCGAGATCGAGCATCGTTACGGGGCGAACGTACGCCTCCTCGACGACCCGCTGGCGTGGACGCAGCTCGCTCGCCTCTGCGCGCGCGAGACCGTGCAGCCCGAGGTCGGCAAGCTCGTTCGCGTCCTCTACGAGAAGCTCGCGCAGGTGGTGCTCGCCTCCGAGTTCCCGCGCGCGCGCGTCGCCGTTCCGACGCGCATGGTGATCAAGTCACCCGAGGCCGTGTATCGCGGCGTCGCGCTCGAGCCCCATACGAAGTGCGTCACCGTCGGCATCGCACGCGCCGGCACGATGCCTTCGCAGATCGTCTACGACCTCCTCAACGAGGTCATCGATCCCTCGGGCGTCCGCCAGGACCACCTGTTCATGTCGCGCGCTACCGATGCGGACGGCAAGGTCATCGGCGCGACGTGGCACGACGCGAAGATCGGCCGCGACGTCGAGGACCGCATCCTCATCGTGCCGGATCCGATGGGCGCGACGGGCTCGTCGATCAACAGCGCGCTCACGCACTACAAGACGAGGCTCGAGGGCAAGCCGCGGCTCTGCATCACGATGCACCTCGTCGTGACGCCGGAGTTCATCCGCAACGTGCTCGCCGAGCATCCCGAGACCATCATCTACGCGCTGCGTCTCGACCGTGGTCTCTCGCCGTCGAAGGTCCTCTCGACCGTGCCGGGAACGCACTGGGACGAGGAGCGCGGGCTCGACGAGCACCAGTACATCGTTCCGGGCGCCGGCGGCGTCGGCGAGATCCTGAACAACGCCTGGGTCTGAGTCGGCGTCGGAGTCAGAGACCGCAGACGTCGCCGAGGGCCACGCCCGCGCTGTAGACGGCCTGGATCTCCGCGAGCGAGAGCGATCGGCTCCACATGACGACGTCGTCGTACGCGGAGTCGCTCGGGAACGAGTTGCTGGAGAGGCGCACGTACGCGACGGTCGGCTGCTCCGCCGTCCAGCCGGCGGCGGTCTCGCGTCGCGTGACGGAGGCATCGCCGCTCGCGCCGTTGAGCGTGAACGAGAGCGTCGGCGCCGAGCGGCTCCACGTCTCCGCGAGATGGTTCCACTGGCTCGACCAGTAGGGCGTGGCCTCCGTTGCCGTGCCTCCGGTCGTGACCGTCGCGCCGTTGGGCGGGCTGCAGTAGGCGCCGAAGGATCCGCCCTGCGGATTCTGCACGAGCAGGTACGGGCCGCTCTCGTTGGTGCTCGACGTCGTGCGATCCGAGACGGGCTTCCAGAAGATGCGCGTGACGCTAGGCGGCCACGTCCACTGCGGCTTGACCCACATCGCGATCGTGCCTTCGTCCTTGGGGTAGGGCACGCCGGCGTCGCCTTCGACGTAGTAGAGCGCGCCGCTGGTTCCCGTGAGCAGCGCAGCGGAGCCGAATCGGCCGGCGACGAACGCCGTCGCCGGTGGCATGTCGGGAGCGATCCCCTCCGCCGTCGTGAGCGTGTTGTCGAAGCGCGCGTACATGACGATGCCGTTGCAGAACGAAGGTCGCGGAACGACGACGACGTCGGCGCTCGCATCGGGGCCTGGAGCGTCCACGCCGGCCTCGCCGACCATGACGCCGCCCTCGTTGCCGCGATCGTCTTGTCCGTCGATCTCATCGCATGTGTCGCACGCCGCGACCGAGAGATCGCCCGCGCCGTTCAGCGCATTGCACGCGAGCGCGACCAACGGCAGTAGGGCTGCCGCTACGATGCCGACTCGACGCCCCCACCGCCGCATCCCGCGATCGTAGCGCGCGCCCACGGATCAGCGCTTCTTCTTCCTGCGGGGATTGTGCTTGTTCACGAGCGCGAGGTAATCGGGCATGGGGCTCTCGCTCGGCGGTGCGTAGCGCTTGGCGGCCTGCTCGGCGTAGGCGGGGAGCTTCTCCACCATCACGCGGAGCTCGTCGCGGCCGGGGATGACCGAGTCCTTCTCCCACGCATCGAGCGCCGTCGCGAGCTCGGGGACGTTCGTGCCGCGGAGGTGACCGCGCTTGCCGAGATCGTGATAGCTGCGCGCGAGGGCATCGCCGTCGAAGCGATGCTGCGTCACGAGCTCGGTGGCGACGCGCAAGACGCCCTGCGCCGAGAGCCGCTCGTCTTCCTGCACGACGAATGCAGCCTGCAAGTAATTGTAGAACGGCACGACGCGGGTGCCGTAGATGGCGAAGTCACCCGGGGGCGTCTGCTGCTCGAGGTGGATGAGGATGCGCTCCACCGCCGCGGTGCCCTTCACGAGGCGCACGCAGCGCAGCACGTCTTCGAGGACGTCCTCGTAGACGCGACCGCGCTCGCCGATGGCGTGCACGAGCTCTTCGCCCGCGCGGCCCGCCATGATGTCGGCGTAGAGCGAGTAGACGAACGCATCGGCCTCGGCGTCGTCGCCGAACAGCGTCTCGCGCGCGTCGGTCTCGCCGGCGCTGGTGCGCGCGCGGAGGAGCGCAGGCAGCTTGTAACCCAGCTGATCCTTCACCGCGCGGAAGCGAAGCCGCAGCACGTTCTGGAGGTTCGGCTTCAGGATGAACGAGTCCCAGACGATGCCGTCGAGACGCAGCTTGTCCTCGAGACGACGTCGCATCTGCTCGGGTGAGCCCGAGAGGATGTGGATCGAAACGCCCGCGCGGGCCATCTCGCGGAGGAGCGTGGCGGCACCGGGGTTCGTGCGCTTCTCGTCGGCGCGCTCGAAGGCCGTGCGCACCAGGTCGCGGACGGTGTCGAACTCGGTCCGCAGGTACGTCTTGTCGAGATCCCAGCGCGAGATGTGACGCGTCACCGTGAGTCCCGCCGGGTTCATTCGCTGTTGCTCGTCGGCTTCCTGCGCCGCGTGGGCGTAGGCGCGGCGCGGATGGCTTCGACCATCTCGCGCGGCGGTGCGCGCTTGAGACGGCGGGGCGGCAAGAGCTCGGCCTCGCTCGAGATCTTCTTCGCGAGGAAGATGGCGGCGTCGAGCTTGTAGAAATTGCGCGTGCGATAGAACTTGAGCGCGTTCTCGTTGTTCTCCGCCACCTCGAGGACGAGGTGCGTGCAGCCGCGAACCCGTGCGAGATGCTCGATCTGCTCGAGCAGGAACGCGCCGATTCCCTGACCTTGCAGCTCGGGATGGACCGCGAGCTCCTCGACGTAGAGCGGGCGCATGTCGCGGCTCGAGAAGTATCGCTGGTTCATCCAGTTGTCGGAGCCGACGATCTCGAAGGCGCACTCGGCATAGCCGACGATGACGTCCTTCTTCGCGATCTTCGCCTCGAAGAGGAGCTGTTCGACGCCCTCCTCTTCGTAGACCTCGAGGAAGCGCTTCTTCAGTCGCGGGCGCTGGTACTCGACGGTCTCGCGATTAACGTCGCGGAAGCAGAGCTTCAGGAACTCCCACGTGCGATTGAGATCGCGGCGATGGATGCGGCGGACGCGCACCTCGGGCGGCGTCCGCGCCGACGGAGTCGAGTCGCGTTCGCGATCGGCTTCGGGGGCATCGGACGGCGGCACGGTCGCCATGCAGCGCCTAGCTTACTCTACTTGGACGGCGCGGAGCACGCCGCGACGGGCCCGCGCGCGGTGGGGTTGCACGTCGTCATTCCGAGGCTCGCGCAGGCGATCTTCGTGAGACGTCCGGCGGCGCAGAACACGAGTGCCTGCCCGTCCTCGGTGCACTTCGGGAGCATCTCCTTGTCGCACTCGACGTCGGCCGCCACGTAGCAGCCGGCGCGCGGTCCGGACCCCGTGCAGCGCAGACCGAAGCCGGCGCAGTCGCTCACGCGGACCTTGCCGAAGTGATCCGCGGTGGAGCATTCGATGAGGCGATCGCCCTCGCAGTGACGCGCGCCGAGCAGATCGCAGCGGCGACGTCCGGGGAGCTCGCAGCTCGCGGTGGCATCGCCGCTCTCGTCCTTGTGCTCCTCGCAGCGCGTGCCGGGACGGCACTTCGCGCGCTCGATGGCGCCGTCGTGACAGGAGAGGACGGCGCCGTCGCCATCGCAGCGCGCTTCGGGAGAGCCCACGGGGCACTTCTGCGGGGCAAAACAGGCGCGAATGACGAGGCCGCCCGCGGCCTTCATTTCGCGGCACGTGGCGGCGAGCGCAGTGCAGTCGGTGACGGTGCTCTCCTGCGCGTCGTCGTCACCGCAGCTCACGAGGCGATCGCCGTCGCATCCCGACACGACGCCGGGACGCTGCGAGCAGAACTGCGCGGCGCGTGCGTCTCCGCCGCCGTGGATGCAGGCGTTGATCTGGTCGCAGGTCGTCGCCTGCGTGAAGCACTTCTGGAGCGGGTCGGCGCCGGACGGATCATGCTGCGCGACCCACCAGTCGACGCATGCGCTGGGATCGCGGAGGCGCGGCGCATCATGGCTATGCGTGCAGGATGCAATCCTCGCGCAGGTCTCGGACACCTGCTGGAGCGATGCGGGATCCTTGCGGGGTGCTGCAGCGACCGCCACCTTCGGAGAAGGCTCTGCGCCGCCACACGCGCCGACCAAGACCGCTGCGAGCAGTGCGACGGGACCCAAGACACGCCGGTTCATGCGGCGGCGAGCATACCGCGCAACCCGCAGCGCGTGGGATCAACGCTCAGGTCCCCGAAGGGCGCTCAGACCGCGATCGACTTCTTGAGGTCTTCGAGCGAGTGGAGCAGCTCGTGGGCGCCCGAGGCAAAGGCGAGCTCGAGGGCCTCGAGCAGGTAGCGATGGGCCTCGTCGTTGCGGTCGCGGATGGCCGAGACCTGCGCGAGGGCGCCGAGGACGCGCGCGCGATCCGACCCGCTCGGGCCGGCCATGTCGAGGGCTTCGCGGAGGACGCCCTCGGCATCGGTGAACTGACCCGCGGTGGTGAGGGCCTCTCCGAGCTTGCGCGCGAAGATCAGCACGGCGCGCATCGGGTCGTCGAGCTCGCCGCGGAAGAGCTCACGGCGCGCGAGATCGAGGCCGCGGCGGAGCGCCGAGATCGATCCGCCGAGATCTCCGCGCGTGGTGGCGCGGCTCGCGACCTGCTCGAGCAGGATGAGCGCCTGGAACGTGTTCTGCGCGCTGTACTCGTGGAGCGCGCGTGCCTCGAGGGGCATGCCGCTCTCTTCGCCGATCTCCGCGCAACGGCCATGGAGGCCACGGCGAACGGCGGCGGGAATGGTGGCGAGGACGACGTCGCGGATGAGCGGATGCGCGCTGCGGAAGCCGTCGCCGCTGTTGCGCGGCTTCTCGATCATGCCGGCTTCGAGGAGCGTGTTCGTGGCCTCGTCGAGGTTGGTGCCCTCGGTGACCATCTTGTGCACGACGATCTCCGTGGCGTTGTCGCCATAGACCGCGATGGCCTGGAGCACGCGGCGTGCGTCGGGCGGAAGGCGCTCGACGCGCAGCGCGATGAGGTCGGCGAGGCGCGTCGGGGCGCGACCGCCCTGCTCGCGCGAGAAGCGGAGCAGCTGATCGACGTAGAGAGGAGCGATGCCGCGTCCGCCGATCGACGAGCTGGGGCGGCTCGTGCCCGCGAGGAGACGCGACACGAGTCCGGGCGCGAGGCCCATGAGCACGCGCGCCGACGCGATGCTCGCGGGCCAACCCGGATCGTGGCCCGGCGGATACGTGACGACGAGGACCGAAGGAACGAGCGGGGGCTCGCCGACGGCGTCAGCGAAGGCGGTGCGACTTGCGCCGTCGATGGCGTGCAGATCGTCGACGGCGACCACGACGGTCTGACCGTTGGCACGCTCGCTCGCGCGCACGATGGCCCAGCGCAGTGCCTCTGCGACGGCGAAGCGGAGCTCGTCCGCGGAGAGCTCGCCGCGATTCGGATGCTCGAAGATGTCGGCGAGACCGCGTCGCGCCTCGGCGCCCGCCGCCGTCCACTCCTTCGCCGCCGTGCCGCCGTTCTTCGGAAGGCCGGCGAGCGCGGTGATCGCATGACGAACCGCGAAGTAGCCGACCTCGGCCCAACCCGGATCGGGCGTGACCTCGACGACGGAGTGCCCGGTGCTGCGCACCTTCTCGAGGAACTCGCGGAGGAGGCGCGTCTTGCCCATGCCGACGTCGCCGACGATGCGCGCGCCGACGAGGGAGCTCTTCGCGTCGACGAGACGATCGTCGAGCCAGAGGAGGTCGTCTTCGCGACCCACGAACTCCAGGGGGAACTGCGCGCGATCGCGATCGACGATGATCGATCGCTGGCCCGTGCCGGGCTCGATGGGCACGAGGTTGTCGGCGGGCGTGAGGCTCGCGCCGACGGGCGGTGAAAGCGTCGCGGCCGCGCCGTTCGCGCCATTGGCGCCGGTCCCGATGGCGGGCGTGGGCTGCAGTGTCGCTCCGCACTCACCGCAGAACTTCTGCGAGGCCGTGTTGGCCGCACCGCACTTCGGGCAGTTTATGGTGGCGGGCGCGGGGATGGCGCGCGGCACCGTCGACTCGATCTGCGAGAGCGCGTCGGAGAGCGCCTCCGCATACTCGTCGGCGTTGCCGAAGCGATGCGCGGGCTCCTTCGCGAGCGCCATGAGGCACACGTCGGCGAGGAGCGAAGGGATCTGGCGCTCGGGCGCGGCGGCGCGCGGATCCGGCGGCGCCTCGGTGATGTGCATGAGCACGACCTGCGTCGGGCTCTCGGCCTCGAAGGGGAGGCGACCGGTGAGCAGCTGATAGAAGATGACGCCGACGGCGTAGAGGTCGGAGCGCGGATCCAGCGGATCGCCGCGGCCCTGCTCGGGGCTCATGTACTCGGGCGTGCCGCACACGATGCCGGGGCTCGTGATGTTGGGCGCGGTGCCTTCGCGCATCTTCGCGAGGCCGAAGTCCACGACCTTCACGAAGTCGCCGCCCGTGCGGACCGGCTCGAGGATCACGTTCTCGGGCTTGAGGTCGCGATGGATGATCTCGAGATGGTGCGCTTCGGAGAGCGCTGCGAGCACTTGCCGCAGGATGCTGACGATGCGGCGGAAGGAGAGGGGACCCTCCTCGTACTGGACGCGCGCGAGGTCCTTACCCCGCAGGAACTCCATGACGAGGTAGAGCTGACCGTCCTCGGTCTTACCGAAGTCGATGACGGCGACGGAGTTGGGATGGTTGAGGCGGCTCGCAGCGCGCGCTTCGGTGATGAAGCGCGCGGCGGCGTTCTCTTCACCGACGAGGTGAGGATGGATGATCTTGATCGCGACGGTGCGACCGAGGTTCGTCTGCTCGGCGCGATAGACGCGCCCCATACCGCCTATCCCGACCAGGTCGAGGATGACGTAGCCCCCAGGGAGCGTGCGGCCGATCAGCGGGTCGTCCGTGTGCTGCGCCACCTTCGCGACTGGGAAGCCGCAAGACGGACAGAACTTGTGCGACTCCTCGCACGGGTGCTGGCACTGGGGACACGTCCGCATGACGGGGGAAAAATCAGGCTATCACGGCGAAAACGCGGAAAGAACCATCGCGACGTGTTGCTTTACCCCGTAAAAGTCGAGCTTTGCGGGTTCCCGCATGTTCATGCCTCGTCCGTAGCCGGATGGTTGGCCCCCGACGGTGGGGTCCCGCTACCATCGCACCGTGGTCTTCGATGCGAGCGGGTCTCCCCCCGCACCCGGCGGCGCGAGCGGCGAAGCGCGGCGTCCGTTGCTCGGCGAGCTGCTGATCCAGGCCAAGGTCGTCACGCCCGACCAGCTCTCGCAGGCGCTCGCGGCGCAGACCGAGCCGGTCAACGACAAGAAGATCGGGCAGCTCCTCATCGAGCGCGGTTGGATCACCGAAGCGCAGCTGACGCAGACCCTGAGCCTGCAGCTGAGCGTGCCGTGGGTGTCGCTCTATCACATCGATTTTTCGCGGCAGCTCCTGAACCGCGTCGAGCGTGCGCTCGCGGAGAAGTACTGCCTCATCCCGATCTTCGTGCGTCACGTGAAGGGACAGGGCGAGACGCTGTACGTGGCGATGGACGATCCCACGAATGAAGGCGCCCTCGCAGAGGTCGCGCGCCAGGCGAGCTTGCCTGCGCGGCCGATGATCGCGTCGGCCACCGACATCCGCAGCGCGATTCGCGTCTATTACGGCGAGCCGACGGGAGCGGGACAGATCATCGACGTGCCTGCGCCGCCGACGCGCGTGGAGCCGCCCACCACGACGCGCGAGGGCCAGCACCGTCGCGAGGTGGCGCCGCCGACGCCGCCGGTCGCGACCATTCCCGATCCGCCGCGTCAGTCACAACCCGGGGCGCAGCCGGGGCGCACGCCTTCGCATCCGCCGCCGGCGCCGCCCGCTGCGCGAAAGCCGCCTCCGCCGACGCCGGCAGCACATGCTGCGGCGCACCTTGGCGACGAAGGGGAAGTGCCGCCGCCCACCACGCGCTCGAATCCGCCGCCGGGCGCGCGTGCCGCGCTGAGCCTCGCTGCGACGGGCGAGAATCCTGCCGCGCCGCCGGAGGGTGCGCCGGGTGCGCCTGCAGCGGCGGGAAGCGTTCCGCGCGCGGAGGGCTCCGAGCCTCGTCGCGTGCGCGGCAAGATGCTGAGCCTCACGCTGCTCGATGGGACGACGATTTCGCTGCCCGCGAAGAAGAGCGCGGCGGCGGCCGACGGATTGACGGCGCGCGATTTCGTGAGCGCGCTGCGCGCGACGGCTCATGGGGCGGATGCGACGGAGATTCTTGGGGAGAAGCCGCAGTGGGAGCCCGTGGTCGCGGCGTTGTTGTCGATTTTGCTGCGTAAGGGGCTGATTGCGGATTGGGAGTTTATCGAGGAGTTGCGGAAGATCTGACGCGGGCGCGGACGCGGACGCGAGGGCGGACGCGAGACGCGGACGCGGATGCGGACGCGCGACGAGGATGAGGACGAGGGGGCTCGTCGGGACTTTTGATGGTCGCGTCGTGCTCGGTCGCGTCAAGACCGCTCGCCCGCTACGCGGGCTCGCGCCGGCTTCGCCGGCTGCTTCGCAGGTCTTGACACGACCTGCGCGCGACGCGGTCGGGGTTCACCCCGAGACCGGGGAGAAGGAGCTCGACATGTTGAAGATTCACGAGACGGCGATCGAGTTGGTGCGTGACGTGATGCCGTTGATTCGGGAGATCGAGCGGTGCGATCCGGATCTCGCGGGGCAGGCGCGCCGGGCCGTGATGAGCACGCCGCTCAACATCGCGGAAGGGAGCGAGCAGGCCGGCAAGCGGCGGGCATCGCACTACCGAATCGCGCTGGGATCGGCGCGCGAAGCATGGTCAGCGCTGCGCGTCGCGCAAGCCGCAGAGTACATCGGTGCTCCATCGGCAGACCTGAAAAATAGGTTCGACCAGGTGATCGGTACCCTCCACAGGTGCCTCTTCCA
>JAXDMI010000688.1:0-5221 GCA_034666145.1 Myxococcales bacterium
GAACTGCTGGAGCATGGGGTCGTTCGGCTCGCTGCCGAGCACGTTCGCGAGCATGTGCGCCGCCGGGCAGGCTTCACTGTACGGGGGGGCGACCAGCGGGCCGGTGCTGACGGTCCCCGGCGCGCCGACGAGCGTGACCGCCACGGCGGGCAACGCGCGAGCCACCGTGAGCTGGACGGCGCCGTCGAGCAACGGCGGTAGCACGATCACGGGCTACACGGTGACGTCGAGCCCGGGTGGGCTTACGGCGACGACATCGAGCGCGACGACGACGACGGTCACCGGGCTCACGAACGGGACGGCGTATACGTTCACGGTCGTCGCGACGAACGCGATCGGGAACAGCACCCAGTCGACGGCGTCGAATGCCGTGACGCCGATCGCCGGAACGTCGGTGCTCCTCGGCGACACTGCGATCGAATCAACCGACGACGCCACCGGACAAGGCCACATCGACGCGTACCTGTACGCGGCCACGGCCGGGACGCTGAACCAACTGTGTGTCTACGTCCCGACGGTGAGCGCGTCGACGAGCCTCACCGTGGGCCTCTATTCGAACAGCGCGTCGAGCACGCCTGCAAATATCGTCGCCGGGACCAGTATCACGATGACGTCGCTCACGAAGGGCGCGTGGAACTGCAAGTCGCTCCCCGCGGGTGTGGCGCTCTCCACGACGAGCTACTGGATCGCGGTCTTGTCGACCTCCGGGACGTCGACGCTCGAGATGACGGTCGCGAGCGGAACGAACTGCTGGGACACCGGCTCCACGACGTACAGCGCGCTCCCGAGCACGTTCCCTGCCAGCCAGTGCGGCGCGGGCAGGGCAAGCTTGAAGGGCACGAACTAGCAGAACGTGCTCGGCTGGCGGGATGGCCATCCCGGAGTTTGATCTCGACGTGCTCCTCGCCAAGGTGGAGAAGATCCTCAAGACGACCAAGCCCAAGCGGCCCGACCCGGCGACCGTCCTCCTGTGCGAGGTGGTCGCATCGCTCGTCGTCGAGGTGGCGCATCTCCGTGGCGTGAATGCAGGCGGCGGTCGCGACGCCCGCCAACACCGACCTACGTGAGCGACGCGCTCACGACGGGCAAGCTCGGCGTGCCTGATCCGCAGGCGACGTTCGTGTATCCGCCTTCGACGACCGTCACGCAGCTCAATCCAGTGACCACGTTGCTTCCACCGGTCAAGAGCTGCGAGTCGTTCACCGCGTATCACGACAGCGTCCTCGTCGCCGCGGGCGACGCCGATGCGAACCCGCCGAGACGCCGCGCTTTCACGCTCAGCGTCCACACCCCGGATTCGGGCACCGCCGGAGCTGCCACGCCCATCCGTGCCACCGCGCCGACCCGTTGTCGACAGGCCGGTGAGCAAAGCTGGAACGGATCAGAGGCAGCCGACGAGGGCGTCGTAAATCGAGGTCGTGCGTCCGGGCAGCTTCGCGTTCAGCGGATCGTCGCCGGACAGCGCCGTTGCGAGCGCGCTGGCGGTCGCGCCGATCTCGATGTTGCAGCGCTTGGTCGTGCTGCGCGTGACGATCGCGCCGCGTGCGTCGACGGAGAGGTCCGCCGCCGCGAAGCTCCAGCTACAGCGCGAGACGCGCTTCGTGTTCTTGTTCACCGAGCACGCGAGGCGCAACGGCGTGATGTCGGAGTAGTCGCCTTCGCAGAACGAGTCGCCGCACACGTCGTCGAAGCCCTGCGCGAGCTTGCGTTGCGTCGCGCTCCACGCGGCGCCTTCGGTCTCGCCTACGCCCCACGAATACTCGCCGAGCTCGCTGTAGAAGCTCGCGGTCTGAGCGATGGGCGCAGGACCGACGACGCCGGAGAAGCAATCGGTGAGCGCGTCGTAGAACGACTTTCCGGTACCGGGCAGCGGCGCGTTCAGCGCGTCGTCGCCCGCAGCGCTCAGCACGTCGAGCATGGCCTTCGCGCTCGACGCGACGGGGACCTTGCACGTGAACACGCGCGCGGTCGTGACGATCTTGCCGGTGCGCCCGTCGACCTCGTCGATATTCCCGCCGAGCACCCACGCGCAGTCCTTCAACTTGCGCGCCTTCGTGGTCGAAGAGCATGCGATGCGCACGGTGCTCAGATTCGAGTAGTCACCGCCGCAGATCGTGTCGCCGCAGATCCGGTCGAAGCCCGCGGCGAGCGACGCGCGCGCTGCGATCCAGCGATCGAGGTCGGCCGCGGGGAGCGTCTCGAGGAGGTTGCCATACGTGGTGCTGAGCCCGTCTTCGCTCACGTCGACCGCCTCGGCGTCCGGTGCGGACGCAGGCGCGGCGCAGGCCGCGAAACAGAGGAGAGAAGCGATCGAGAGGAGGGGTAGTGCGCGCGTGAGCATGGGAGCGGCATGCTCTAGACCGAGTTTCGCTTTGCGCAACCGAGATTCGTGCGCCGGGGCCGTCGCAATTCACGACGGCATGCCGCTTTCAGGGCTCGACGCCGAGCGAGCCCACGATGCCGGTCAGGTCGACGAAGTCGACCTTCGCGCCGACGTCGGTGATGGTCCCGTCCGCCGCGAAGGCGAGCTGGCGCACCGCGAGGTTCTCGGCGACGAGGGTCCGGCCCTTCAGTGTCCCGCGATCGATCACGCTCGCGAGCGTCGGGAGATCCGTCTTGCCCCCCAGCAACGTGACGAGGGCGCCGATCGTGAAGGGCTGCGCGTCGTTCGTGGCGTCGTAGTGCACGACGTGGAGCGCGTCCGCGCCGTCGGAGCTAAGGAGCAGCAGCGCGTTGCCGAACGGTGACATGACGACGGCCGCCGGGTTCGGCGTGGCAATCGTGGCGCGCTTGGTCATGTCGCCCAGCGCCACCGGCGCCATGCGGCTCCCCTTCGAGAAGCCGTTGTCAGTGACGAGCGCGTACTTGCCGTCGCTGGTCACGGCGACCCACGAAGCGATGGCGTCGGCGTCGTCGAACACCGGACCGCTGGCGAGGCGCTTGGGCTTCGCTCCGGAGAAATCGATGCGGTGCGCGTAGCTGCCCGGCGCCGAGTCGAGCGCCTTGTACGCGATGAGCACGGCACGGTCCGGATCGCCGGGCATGAACGTCATCGCGTGGGCCTGTCCGCCCGTCACGACGAGAGCGTCGTACGTCAGCGTTCCGTCACACCCGATCGTGAATTGATGGACTCCACCGCCGTTGGCCTCGGTGTTCGCGTCCAGAACGAACGCGTGCTGCCCGTCCTTCGCGACCAGGATGTGGTCGGCGTAGAACTTCCCGGTGACCCCTTCGTTCACGACCGTCACCTTGCCTGCATCGTCGAAGGCGAAGACACCGATTGATCCGTCGTCTTGCGGGACGAGGCCGATCTTGCCGTCCGGCGTGAACGCGATCTCGTTGAACGCGGTGCGCATCGTGAACGTGGTGCCGGTCTTGGTGAGCTGACCTGCCGCCGATAGCTCGAGGACCTCGTAGGCCTTCGCCTTCTGCGAGGCGGCGTCGAACGGGTGCGAGACGACGACCTTGCGCACGTGATCGTCGGCCTTGGGCGTCCGCGGGCACGCGACGGGCGCGCCGGCTTCGCCCTCGGGATCGCCGGCGGCGTCGAGATGTTCCACCGGCGGACCGGCATCGGCCGCGGGCGCTGCGGGGTCGGACGGCGCCGAGGACGAGCCGCCGGAGCACGCGCCTGTGCCGAGCACCCCGAGCGCGCTCAAGACGATCACGGGCAGCGCACCGAAGGCGAGTGGGAGAGTCCGCATGGCGGACACTCATTGCGCAGCCGCCCCCGTGCCGTCAACGCATACGTTCGCGACGGCCCTCCCCCGCCGTCAGGCCGACGGAGCCTATCCGCTCAAGGCCGCGGCGTACGGGTGACCGCGGAGATGCAGGCGAGCTGGCCTTCCGCGTTCACGCTCGTGAGGGCCTTGCACGCGTTGATCACGATCGCGGGCGTCGCCGATGCCGCCGCGCCCTTGATGCAGTCGAGGACGCCGTTGGCGTTCACGCCCGGGAACGTCTTGCAGTAGTTGACGAGCTCGTCGGGCTTCGCCGACGGAGCACCGTTCGCGATGCAGGTGAGGACGCCGTTGGCGTTCACGCCCGGCAGATCCTTGCAGTAGTTGATCAGCGTCGCGGGCTTGGGCGAAGGCGCTGCGTTCTTGATGCAGTCGAGGACGCCGTTCGCGTTCACGCCCGGCAGATCCTTGCAGTAGTTGATCAGCGTCGCCGGGTCCTTCGACGGTCCGCCGTTGGCGATGCACGTGAGGACTCCGCTGGCGTTCACGCCGGGGAGATCCTTGCAGTAGTTGACGAGCGTGGCCGGCGACGGCGATGACGCTGCACCCTTGATGCATTCGACGACGCCCGTGCCGCTCACGCCGGGCAGCCCAGCGCAGTAGCTCACGAGCTCGGCGGGCTTCGACGACGGGCCTGCCGGAGCACACGAGGTCAGCGCTTCTTCCGACGGCTCGGTCGCGCCGGGCGCAGGCTCACTGCCGTTGCCGGGAGTCGAGCAACCGGACGACGCCAGAGAGAGCGCCACGGAGCACGTCAAGAGGAGGAGGCCGGCGAACGTGGTGTGTAAGCGCATGTGCGCTACCTAGCATCGAAGGCGCGAGGCGCAACCCGGCCCTCCGCGTGGCGATCCGTGAGGCGCCCCGTCGAGGCCGCAGCGTATCGTCGTTGCGTTCATGATCGTCCTCCGGATGGCGCTGCGTGAGCTGTGGCGTGTTCGCGCCAGGCTCGGACTGCTCGCGGTGGTCCTCGCGCTGCAGATCATGACGATCGGCGGCGCCTACGTGATGACGCACAGCTTCACGGCGAGCCGCGACGAGTACTACCGGACGCTTCACTTCGCGGATCTCACGGTCGGCTTCGTACCCGCCGCCGACACCGAGATGCCGTCGCTCGACGCGCTGCGGAAGGTCCCGGGCGTGCACGCCGTCTCGCGCCGCTACGTGACGCGTGGGACGATCGAGGACGCCGAAGGCGCGTCGCCGCCATGGCCGGTGGTTGTCGTCTATCTCGATCCCGGCCATCAGGACGTCAACGACATCGCCGTGCTGCAGGGGCGCGCGCTCGATCCCGGCAATCCCAGCGGCGCCATCATCGACGGATCGTTCGCCGAGCTCCGCCGGATGAAGCTCGGTGATCCCATCGTGGTCAATCCGCACCGCTTCGCGACGCGGTTCACCGTCGCCGGCGTCGGCATGAGCCCGGAGTACCTGACCCCGGCCGTCGATCCGCGCTTCCTCCTGCCGGCGAAGGGCTCGATGGG
>JAXDMI010000689.1:0-3265 GCA_034666145.1 Myxococcales bacterium
GTTGGTGGTGCACTGGACGCACGTCTTCGTGGTCGGCTCGCAGAGCGGCGCGGTGGCGGGACAGTTCGCGGCGGTCAGACACCCGACGCACGCGCCGGTGGCGGTATCGCAGCTCGGCGTGTCACCGGCACACGTGACGGCGGCGTCGCCGGTGCACGAGAGGTGGCAGCGATTGTCGACCGGCGAGCAGGCCGGCGCGGCCACGCCGCAATCGGCGTTCGAGCGGCAAGCCTCGCAGGATCCGCGTACGCAGAACTTGTCGGCGCCCGTGCAGTCGGTGTCGGCGGTGCACGTGACGCAGCCGAGGGTGGCGTCGCATTTGCGGGGCGCGCACGTCTTCGCCGATGCCATGTCGCACGCGGTCGGCGCGAGCGCGTCAGGGCCGAGCGTGTCCGACGCGGAGTCGCCGGCGGCGCCCTCGTTCGTCGTCGTTCCGTCGTTGCCTCCGTCCCCGGCGGACGAGCCGGGATCGATGGGGCTGCCGTCGGAGCCGCACGCGGCGATCCAGGCGGCGATGAGCAGACTCGACACGACGACCAAACGTGAGCGCATGAGCGGCCTCCGCCTCGGCAAGGAAAGTTCGTCTAGTCAGTGCGGAGCTCGTGCGGCGAGGATGCAGCCTTGCGCTCGCTCGCTTCACTTTTGGCGGAGAGCGGCACACATCGGGTCAGAGATTCACGAACAGCTGCCACTTGAGGAGCAGCGTGTCGACGGCGGGCGCGCGCCCGAGCGGCGTGAAGCTCAGGGCCGCGGGTTGATCGAGGAGCAGCGGAGTCGCGGGCGTCTGCGAGCGATTGAAGACGAGATAGAGGACCGATCCGAGGCTGTATTCCCAGCGCAGGACGACGTTGACGTTCAGCGACACGTCCAGAAAATCGGGGCTCGTGGCGGGCGGCGCGGTCGGCGACAGGTTCGCGAGCCGGATGGTCTGGGAGCCTGGTCCGCCTCCCGCCGTCACGAACGAGCGGAAGTCGTCGTAGTGACCCGAGGCGAGGAACAGCTGCGCGAACGTCTGCAGCGCGAGCCGCGGCGTGATCGTGAAGCTCACGCGCGCGGTGGTCGCGAAGCTCGATGCGCCGAGGTCGCCGAAGATCAGCTCGTTGGGCAGTGCGCCGGTGGCCGCGAAGCGCGTCTCACCGGCGGTGCGGCTCACGCTGGGTATCAGCTCGAGCTCGAGCTGCGGATGCGCGCGCACGAGCCCACGAATGCGTCCTTCGACATTGCCGCCGCTGGGGAGCTTCTGGAGCGTGACGCCGGCCTCGACGAAGACGTCGAGACGGCGATCGGTGCCGCCCTGGACGATCACGCCCGGCCTTCCCGGTCGCTCGAAGGGCAGGCCGTTGCCGATCTCGCGGTCGTCGAGGTGCGGCTCCTCGTAATTGAGCTCGACGTAGCTCTGCCAGAAATTGGAGTAGCGAATGAACTGGTCGACGAGCCACCGCCGACTGACCTTCACGAGATCGAGATTGTGCCGCCCCGCGACCTCGAGCCACGTCTTGGTCTCGAGCGTCGGGCCGATCGGCTTGTACGTCCGATATTCGAAATTGCCGTAATAGAAATGGTGATTCTGCCTGTCCATGAAGCCCAGATCATTGAAGTCGAGCTTTCTGCTGGCATGTTGATATTGGGCATTCCACGCGAGGCCAGAGCCGCCTTCGCGTGCTGCGATCAGCTGCGCGCCGTAGCCCGCGTCGCCGTCGCCGACCACCGTGCCGTCGCGGAGCGTGCGCGGCGGGCCGTGCTTCAGCACCGAGGAGATGCCCTGCGCCGAGAGCAGGATCTCTCCGTCACTCGATCGCCATACGCCGTCCACGCTGCCCACGTACGCGTCGTGCGTGCAACGCGAGCCGGGCGTGAGCACCTCGCCGGTCGGGCACACGATGCGCGTGCCCGAGCCGTCGGGCAGTGCGTACGTGGGATACGCGCTGGTCTTCTCGGCGCGCGCGACGGCGGTGCCGAGGAGGCCGACATGGGCCCTTCCGCCCTCGAAATCGTGCTTGAGGCGCAGCACCTGGTACGCGGTGGTGGGGTCGACGAGCTGCGTGCGACGCGCGCCGCCGCTGTCCTGCACGTCGAGGCTGTTCGCCTCGGTGACCGCCGACATCGCGCCCACCGACCAGCTCTGGCCGAGGCGACCGACGAGCTTCGTGGCGCCGAGGATGGTCGACGGCTCGGGGAGCGTGACCAGGCGATCGGCGAACGCCGGCGTCGGCCGGAGCGACGGCACGTCGGGGCGCCGCCCGATGCGACGCGTGTAGAGCAGCTGGAAGGAGCGCGCGAAGAACAGCGGAGCCGGGGCCTCGAAGATCTCCGCGCCCTCCACGAAGAACGGACGCTTCTCGGGAAAGAACGATTCGAAGTTGGATAAGTTGAGATAGAGCTCGTCGCCTTCGACCTGCGTGAAGTCGGGATTCACGGTCCCGTCGAGCGTGAGATCCGGCGTGAGATGCCAGCGAAGGTCGAGCCCCGCCGACGCTCCCGCCGAGAGACCGGAGTCGAGCGTGACGTCGGTCCTGTCGCGACGCCGGAGCCTCCCTAGCAGGAATGGCCGGAGCTCCAGGTCGGCGCGCGGATTCATGCGCAGGTCCTGGAGGTGTCCGTACATCGATACCTCGCTCGCCACGTTGCGCGGAACGAGCGACCACTGGTCGGTCTCCTGTCGCATCGACGTGTAGCGGCGCGCCTGGAAACCCCACGTCTGGATGCCGCCACCCGACGAGAACCGGAGGATGCGCAGCGGAATCCGGATCTCTGCCGACCAGCCGCCGTCGCGGACGACGGTGCGCGCGTCCCAGTTCTCGTCCCAGCCCGGGCTGAAGCGATCGTTGTTCTCGATGATGTCGTTCGAGCGGATGCCGTCACGCAGCACGCCGGCAGCGTTGACCGTGAACTCGAACGCGGTCTTGCCCTGCGCACGGCTGTCGATGTCGATGGTGACCGAGTCCGACTCGACGTCGCGATCGCGACGCGCCATGCGCTGCACGATGGGCACGGTCCTCTGCTCGAGATCGAACGCGATGTAGATGGCGTCGTCGTCGTAGAGGACCGCGAGCGTGGTCCGCTCGCTCGGCGTCGCACGCTCGACCGGAAACTGCTGAGTGAACGCGCTGGTGGCGCCGGCGAGTGCCCACACCGGATCCGAGAGATCCCCGTCGATCGATGGCGGCGTCGGTGTTCGAACCGGCACGAGCACCGGCGCCGGCGCCATCTGGGCGAGGACGAGGACGAGAGCGGCGAGCACGGGATGCGCTGCCGCAGCATCTCA
>JAXDMI010000690.1:0-8673 GCA_034666145.1 Myxococcales bacterium
TCAGCAGCGATTGCTTGGCGAGCTCGGCGAGCGTCGGCGCGGCTGGCTTCGGCGGCTCCTCGGGAGCGCTCGGAGCGACAGGCGACTGCGGAACACTCGACGCGATCGCGTTGGCCGGCGGCGGAGAGGCGGCGCCCTTCGACGCGTCGCTCTCTCCTCCGCAACCCACGACGACCGCGCCGAGCACGAGAACGTGCTTGGCGCGAATCATCATCCCCCCCCTTCGTTACGTAGCTCGTTACTCGTTCACTTCTTCGCGGGCGTCGCGGCGGGCGTCGCCGGCGCGGTCGTCGGCTTCGCGTCGGTCTTGCCGGCGGGAGCGCCCTTCGCATCGGCCTTCGCGGCCGGCTTCGCGTCCTTCGCTGCGCCGGGCTGCGGCAGGAGACCGAGCTGCGACATGAGCTCCGCGCCGTTGCCGTAGCTGCGACCGCTGACGATCTTGCCGTCCTTGAACGTCATGATGTCGAGGCCGTGCAGGTTGATCGCCTTCTTCGTCGCGGGAATGCCGAAGAACGCGCCCTTCTGCGTGCCGGAGAGCGTGCCTTCCGCGATGACGACATCGCCGATGCCCCACGCGTTCGTCGTCGTCGACTTCACGTCCGGGAACGCGGTGGTCATGGCGGCGAAGTACTTCTTGCCGGCCGCCTTGCCCTTCATCGCCTCGGGCTGGGTGAGGTCGTCCCAGGTGATGTCGTCCGAAGCGCCGCCCATGAAGTCGTCGGCGTTCTTCTTCTCGAAGGCCGCGAACATCTTGGTCGCCGCATCGACGTTCTTCTGCTCGTCGGCGCTGTTCGTCGAGACGACGACCGCCGGGGGCGTGGTCGGGATGGTCGGCACCGCACGCGCCTTCTGCTTCGACACGCCGATCTGCGACATGATCGTGCCCATGTCGAGGTACGTGTGCTGCTCCTTGACGAGACCGTCGGGCGAGAACCACATGACGTCCACGCCCTGCACGCCGACGGGCTTCTCGGTGGCCTTGACGCCCATCATGTCGCCCGAGTGCGTGCCTGCCCAGGCAAACTCGACGACGACGACGTCACCCTTCGCGTAGATCTTGCTCGCCATCGACTTGGCGTTCGAGACGGCGTCGAAGTTCTTCTGCCACATCGCGGCAATCGCCTCGCGACCGGTGATGTCCGCCGGCGCGCCTGCCATCTTGATGACGGCGTTCTCGGTGTAGAAGCTCGCGACCTTCTTCGCGTCGTGCGCGTTGATCGCCTGACCGATGCCCATGCCGGTCTGCTTCTGGAGCTCGGCCATCGTCGGCGCGGGCTTCGGCTCCTCCTTCGGAGCCTCCACGACCGGGGGCGGCGTCGTCGCGACGGGCGGAGTCGGGACCACCGGCTGCGGCTTTGCTTCCTCACCGCCGCATGCGGCGAGCACGACTGCGAGAACCGTCACTGCAAGTCCGCCAACTCCGAACGAAACGCTTCGCATGATCAAATCTCCTAGGATCCGCCCCCAAAAAGCTGGAAACGGCTCTCAATCGCGCCTTTCCCGGCGCACGTCAAGCGTGTGGTAGAACGAATCCGTGCGTAAAAGACCGCTCGGCAAGACGGGTCTGGTCGTCTCGGAGCTCGCCGTCGGGACGTGGGGGCTCGCGGGCGAGTCCTACGGCGCCGTCGACGAGGCCGATGCCGAGAAGGTGCTTCGCCGCGCCATCGACATGGGCTTCACGCTCGTCGACACCGCCGACGCCTACGGCGGCGGCCGCATGGAGCTGCTCCTCGGGAAGATCCTGAAGGATCACCCGGACCTCGTCGTGGTCACGAAGGGCGGCGTCGATCGCACCACCGATCCCACGCGGAAGACGTTCGATCCCGCGTACCTGCGCGCGTCCGTCGAGCGATCGTGCAAGCGGCTCGGCCTCGAGGCCCTTCCTCTCTTCATGTTGCATCACCCCACGCCCGATTCGCTCTACGCGATGGACGCCGTCGAGGCGGTCACGACGCTCAAGACCGAGGGCAAGATCCAGCATTGGGGCGTCGCGGCCGGTGACGAGGACGTCGCGCGCGCCGGCATCGACAAGGGCGCCGAGGTCGTCGAGCTCGCGTACAACCTCACGCATCCCATCGACCTGCACCGCATCTCCGGCGACGTCATGGTCGGGGGCTGCGGGATCCTCGCGCGCAGCGTCCTCGGCTACGGGCTCCTCGCCGGCATGTGGGCCAAGGATCGGACCTTCCCCGAAGGCGATCATCGCAACGATCGCTGGACGCGCATGGAGCTCGAGCATCGCATCGAGCAGCTCGACGCGATTCGCTTCCTCGTGAAGGGCGACGTTCACACGCTGCGCGCGGCCGCGGTTCGCTTCGTGCTCGCCAACCATCTCGTGTCTGCTGCGATCCTCGGCCCTCGTACCGTCGAGCAGCTCGAGCAGCTCGTGCGGGAGACCGGCGGTGGTCCTCGCTATCTCCCCGACGACGATCTACGCCAGCTACCGCGCGCGCTCGATCGCGTGGGCATCCATTCATGAGCAGCACGAGCATTCCGTGACCATCGATCGCCAGGACGTCCTCACCAAGCTCCTCGATGCCGCGCGCGGCGCGTCCGAGATCGTCATGCGCATCTACGCGGAAGACGGCGACATGGGCGCCGAGCTCAAGGGCCCGAACGATCCGGTCACGCGCGCCGACAAGGAAGCGAACGCGTTCATCCTCGACAAGCTGAAGGCGAGCCTCCCCGGGATCCCGATCGTCGCGGAGGAGAGCGACCCCTCGACGTTCGCCGGCTTCGAGGCGGCGCCGGTCGCGCTCTTCGTCGATCCCGTCGACGGCACGCGCGACTTCATCGCGAAGAACGGCGAGTTCTGCGTCATGATCGGCCTCGCCGAGGCGGGGCGCGCGACGGTCGGCGTGGTCCTCTGCCCGGTATTTGCGGGTCGCCGGCACACGTACGCCGCCGCCGAAGGCATCGGCGCATTCCTCGTCGGTGACGACGACTCGAAGAGAGCGCTGCATGTCTCGAGCATCACGGAGCTCGCGCAGGCGCGCTGCGCCGTGTCGCGGTTCCATCGCAGCAAGAGCGTCGACGCGAAGCTCGCTGCGCTCGGAGGCAAGGCGCTCATTCCCATCGGCAGCTCCGGCATCAAGGGCGTGCAGGTCGCGAACGGCGAGCTCGAGCTCTACGTGCATCCGTCGCGCGGCAAGGTGAAGCTGTGGGACGCCTGCGCGCCCGAAGCCATCGTGCGCGCGGCCGGCGGGATCTACACCGACGCGAAGGGCATCCCGTTCGACTATCGCGGACCGGTCGCGCAGGGTCAGGGAACCATCGCGGCGAACCCGACGCTGCATGCCGAAGCGATTCGCCGATTCGCCGAGTACGACAAGCAGACGGGCGGCGAGACGATCGTATGAGAGACCACGCCGAGGTCGTCGTGATCGGGGCAGGCATCATGGGCCTGTCGATCGCGTATCACCTCGCGCGGCTCGGGGTGCGCGACGTCACCGTCGTCGACAAGAGCTACCTGTGCGGCGGCGCGAGCGGACGCAACGGCGGAGGCATCCGCGCGCAGTGGTCGAGCGAGGCGAACATCCGGCTCATGCAGGAGAGCATCCGCATGTGCCAGGACTTCGCGAGCGAGTTCAAGATCAACGTGTGGCTCCGCCAGGGCGGGTATCTGTTCCTCGCGCGCAGCGAGGAGAAGCGACGCGCCCTCGAAGAAAGCTGCAAACTACAACGAGAGTGCGGGCTCTCGACGCGCATGCTCTCGCCGCGCGAGGCGCAGAAGATCGTCCCCGAGCTCTCGACCGACGGCGTGGTGGCGGCGACGTTCAATCCCGACGACGGCGTGGTGTTCCCGTGGCCGTTCGTGTGGGGCTTCGCGCAAGCGGCGATGAAGCTCGGCGTGGAGGTCTGCACCTTCACCGAAGTGGCCGGCATCGACGTGCGGGGCACGACCATCGAGGGCATTCGCGTCCGTCGCACAGCGAAGGGCGGCGACGCAGCCGGAACCGCCGGGGGAGGCGCGCGGAGCGCGCCGGGTATGCAGAGCTCGCCGGAGCATGTCATCCGCACGCGCAAGATCGTCAACGCGGCGGGCGCATGGTCGCCGGAGATCGCGAAGCTCGTGGGCGTCGAGCTTCCGAACAAGCCGCATCGTCACGAGATCTGCTCGACCGAGCCGCTCAAGCCGTGGCTGAAGCCGCTCGTCGCCGATCTCGGAAGCGGTCTTTATTTCTGCCAATCCACGCGCGGCGAGATCGTCGGCGGCATCGGTCAGGAGCGCGTTCCGGCCGGCCTCGACCAGAACAGCTCGTTCGCGTTCCTCGGTCTCTATGCGAGGGCGCTGACGGCGGCGTGCCCGGTCCTCGGCAAGGTCAAGGTGCTGCGCCAGTGGGCGGGCTGCTACGACGTGACGCCCGACGCCAACCCGATCGTGGGAGGCGTCGACGCCGTCGAGCATTTCTACCAAGCGTCGGGCTTCATGGGCCACGGCTTCATGATGGCGCCGGTGATCGGCAAGCTGATCGCCGAGCACATCGCCGAAGAGACCCACCTCCCGATGTTCGACCGCTGGAACCTCCGCCGCTTCAAAGAGGGCAAGCTCCTCACCGAAGCGATGATCATCGGCTAACCGCCCCGACCCTGGGTCATCTCGCCTTCGATGACCCTGGGTCGTTTCGGGTCGCCTGACCCTGGGTCATTTCAGGCTGAATGACCCTGGGTCCGGAAGCGCTGAATGACCCTGGGTCGGGTTAGAGGTAGCCGCCGATGCCGAGCCAGGCTTGCATCGAGAAGAGCGAGCCCTTCAGGTCGTCGGTTTGCGTCCTCGAGCTGGTGGTGCTGCCCGTGGTGCCGCCCGTCGTGACGGTCGTCGTGCTGGTCGTCGAGACTGTCGCCGAGACCGTGTAGTCGATGCCGACGCCCACGAGCAGGTTGAACGAGTCGGTCAGGCGGAACGCGACGGGCGCGTCCGCACCGACGGCGATCGCGAAGATGCTCGCGTCGTTGTTGCCGCTCGCTGGCGAGGCCGAGGCGCCGGCAAACGTGAGACCGGCGCGCGGCGTGAGGTCGACCTTCTCGCTGAGCGGGATGCGGTAACCGATGCGCGGCGTGAGCGTGTAGAGGAACACCGAGCCGAGGTCCTCGCTCTTGCTGCCCGAGCTCGACGACGCCGACAGGCGCGTGAAGCCGACCGCGCCGCCCAGCGTGAGGTTCGACGGCAGGATGAAGTCGAGGCCGAGACGCGGCACCGCGAACGGGTTGGGTGTCACGCCGCCTACGCCGAGCGCGACGAGCGACAGCGACGAATCGTCGACGTTCGACGCGGCCTTCGCGTAGCCGATGCCTCCGACGCGCTCGAGCGCGATGCTGAACGACGGCACCTTCGGGGTCGCGTCGGGAGCGCCGGCCGGCGTGCTGGCCGAGGCCGGCGCGCTGGTGGGGGGCGGCGCCGCGGGAGTCGCCGCGTCGTCTTGCGCGGCTGCGGGCAGCGCGACGAGGACGAGAGCGAGAGCGACGAGGGACGAAGCGACGCGCGAAGAAAGACGAGCGCGGACGCGCTGCCGGGGATTCATGAGACGTGACCTCCAAGAAGTGCGAGCAAAGGAACGCTGGAACGAGTCGAGCTCAGGCGCACTGCAAGGCAGAGGCCGAACCGCTCGCTACGCCAATACTGCTCGCGCTGCGAGGAAATCACGCGCCGCCGTCACCGCCGCCGTCATCGCCGTCGTGGCACCCACGACAGCGGAGCACACTCGTGCGTGACGACGCGTTCACACTTTGGAAGCGATCGAAGTCGGGGTGATCGGATCGATCAGTGTCCCGCGGGCGCCGGACCCGCTGCCTTCAGCAGCGGAGCGCCGATCGGCAGGAGGCTCTTCCCCGAAGCGTTCACGAGAACGAGCGCCACGGCGATGTAGAGGGCGAGGAGCATCAAGACCAC
Source organism: Myxococcales bacterium (assembly GCA_034666145.1). Lineage (GTDB taxonomy): Bacteria > Myxococcota_A > Polyangia > Polyangiales > Polyangiaceae > Labilithrix. The sequence goes on from JAXDMI010000690.1 coordinate 5,891, forward strand.
CGTCGCGATCGCGATCGGCATCGAGAGCGCCTGCGTGTGCAGCAGCTCGCGCGCGATGCGGAGCCCATAGATCACGTCGATGTCGAGGAGGAACAGGACGAGGAGCTTCGAGTAGAACGCGAACGCGTAGGTCATCGCGAAGAAGATGACGAGGAAGCACGCGTCGACCGCGAAGACGACCGCGGAGCTCGGGGGCTTGCCGTTGACGAGACCGTCGAGCGCCCACCAGTTCATGACCCAGTTGAACGAGAACGTCGTGAGCAGCGTGCCGCCCAGCATGTTCTTGTTCGCGAAGCTCATGAGACCGGCGAGGAACTGACAGCCGCCGCCGAAGAGCAGGCAGAAGATGGCCGTCGTGCGGAGCGCATCGAGCGTGGCCGCCGACTTCATGCCGAACGCGAGCGGCAAGAGCGCCGCGCAGCCGATGGCAAGGCCGAAGAGGCCGAGCGCCGTCGGATCCGCGAAGCTCAGCGTGACGGGCGCGGCGACGGGCGTCGCGCTCGGCGCGGTACCGCTGGTCACGCCGCTCACGGCGGGCAGCGAAGCGGTCTCACCGCTCTGGGGAGCCTGGTCGTTGTTCATCGTGTCCCTCGTTGCGACTGCTACTGCGCTCATGATGCCGCCTTCCGGACGAGGTCGTCCGTGATGCGGACCGCGATGCCCGCCTGATTGTGCCCCACTCCCGAGCCGACGAGCACCACGAGATCGCCCGTCTTGAGCTTGCCGTTGACGACCGCGTCGTGGAGCGCCATCGGGATGCAGGCCGAGCCGGTGTAGCCCCACTTGTCCATGATGGTGTGCGCCTTCTCGTTGGGCAGGCCGAGGTTGACCATGGCCTTGTCGATGGTGCGCTTGCGCACCTGCGTGAAGATCACCTGGTCGATGTCGTTCACCGCGAAGCCGTTGATCTCCGCGAGGCGATTGACGACGGCGGGCCAGCCGATGTCGTTGATCTCGGCGGGGTACTTCTCGACCATGCGCACGTTGGTGCGACCCGCGGCGATCGACTCGACGCTCGCGGGCTCCGCGGTGCCGCCGCTGTAGATGCCCCAATGCTTCGAGTACGCGCCGTCTGCGCGGTACGCCGACTGGAGCAGGCTCGGCGTCGCCGAGCGCGTGAGGAGCGCGGCGCCTGCGCCGTCGCCGTAGAAGAAGATGCCCTGGTCGTCGGGGTCCGCGAGCTTGTGCATCATGTATGCGCCGATCACGAGGACGTTCTTCATCCACGGGTTCGTCACCATGAGGCCGTTCGCCGTGGCGAGCGCCGTCGGGAACGAAGCGCACGCGCAGCCGACGTCGTACGTGCCGGCGCGCGGCGAGCCGAGCTTCTGCTGCACGACGACCGACGTGGCCGGCGTCATGTAGTCGGGCGAGTCGGTGCCGACGATGATCAGGTCGACGTCCTCCGCGGAGACGCCACCACGCGCGAGCGCCTGACGCGCGGCGCGCACGGCGAGATCGGACGTCGCCCAGTCGTCGGGCGCGTACCACCGCGTCTTGATCCCGGTGGTCGCCTCCATCTTGTCGATGTACTCGGGCGCGGTCTTCGCGAAGCGCGCGCGGAGGACGTCGTTCGGGACCTCGATCTCGGGCACGTACATGCCCGTGCTGCGGATGGCGACGTGGCCAGCGGGGGAGCTCATGAGCGCTATGTTGCACCGCAACATAGGTTCGTCAACCAGATCTGCGTGCGGGCGTGTTTCGACGAGATTTACCGACGATTTGACGCATTGCGCCGATGTTGCTCTGCAACATCACAGGATCGAGCAGGTGAGAACGATCGTTGACACCCCCACGCTGCCCGCTCTACTGTCCGACCTCGGAAATCGGGGGATTTTCCCTGCTTTTACCGTTCCGTTTCGCGATCTGGAGAAAGCTCGCATGAAGAAGGTCTCGGCGTTCGCGTTTGGCGTGTGCACGCGGTTGGCGCTCCTCGCGCCCGTCTTCGTCACCTCTGCAGCCGTCGTCGGCTGCGCGGACGAAAACGATCCCAAGACCTGGGCGAAGCGCCTCGACGACCCCGCGCAGCGCGTGCCCGCGATCAAGCGCCTCGACGCGTTCTTCAACGACGCGATGGGCACGGCGAGCACGCCGAACAAGCACGATGACCCGAAGGTCAAGGCGGTCCTCGACGACGCCGTCGAGCCGTTGACCAAGACGTACATCGCCGGCGGTCTCGACGAGAAGACGCGCAAGGACCTCATGAAGCTCCTGGGCGACATGGGCGACTCGCGGGCCGCGCCGGCCTACGCGAAGGCCTTCAAGGACTACGAGCCCGGCAAGAACGACGAGGACGTGAAGTACGCCGCGCAGGGCACGACCAGCCTCGCGAAGGCCGGCCCCATCGCCGATCAGGGCCTCGTCGATGCGCTCTGGGAGTGCTTCGCCAAGTTCCAGCCGTCCAAGGCCAAGTCGATCAACCTGGTCAAGGATCTCCAGAACGCGGTCATGGTCGTCAAGTCGCCGACCTACGGCGCGAAGGCGGTCGAGAAGCTCGCGGCGCCCGTGAGCGATCCCAAGGATCCCGCGCAGGGCATGGACCAGATCCAGTTCTGGCAGCTGACCGCAGCGCGCCTCATCGGCGAGCTCAAGTTCACGCCCGGCGTGAAGCCGCTCGTGAAGGTCTTGCTGACCCCGACCAAGGCCGATCTGATCTTCCCGGTACGTCTCGCGCTCACCCGCATGCCGAAGGAGGCCGAGCCGGTCCTCATCAGCGCGCTCAAGGGCACGGATCCCGACCTCGCGTCGCTCGCCGACAAGTACCCGGAGAAGGCGTGGATCCC
>JAXDMI010000691.1:0-5890 GCA_034666145.1 Myxococcales bacterium
CCGCGCAAGCTGCTCGAGGAAGATGCCCGAGTCGGCGTGGATGCCGACGTCGATGCGTCGATTGCGACCGAGCTCGGCGCTGTCGAGATCGATCTGCACGATCTTCACGTCCTCGCTCCACGTCGGCGATCGCCCGTAGTCGACGCGGAAGTCGAACGGCGTTCCGAGGACGAACACCACGTCGGCTTGCGAGAGCGCGAACCGTCGCGAGCGGCTGAAGAGGAGCGGATGCGCCGAGGGCAGCGCGCCGCGCGCCATGCCGTTCACGTAGACGGGCGCTCCGAAGCGCTCGAGCGCCGCCGCGATGCGCTCGCGAGCCGGCGACCAACGCACCTGCGTTCCCACGAGGAAACAGGGGCGCTTCGCGTTGCGCAGCAGCTCCGCGGCCTTCGCGACGCTCGCCGGATCGCCGGCGGGACGCGGCGGCTCGGCGAAGGGACGCGTCGCCGGCAGATCGGCGTCGTCGTGCATGTTCATGAGGAGGTCGAGCGGCATCTCGAGGAAGACCGGCCCCGGGACGCCGGCTTGCGCCACGCGGAACGCTGCGTCGATGTACTCGGGGATGCGCCGCGTCTCCGGCACCGTCACGCTCCATTTCGTGATCGGGCGCATCAACGTGACGTGATCCATGTCCTGGAGCGAGCCCATGTCGCAGAGCAGCTTCGGACCGGCGCCGCCGATGCAGACGAGCGGAATGCCTGCGCGCTGCGCGTTCGCAACCGCGGTCACGACGTCGGTCACGCCCGGACCTGCCGTCACCGCGCATACGCCGGGGCGACCGGTGACACGCGCGTAGCCGTCGGCAGCGTGGCCCGCCGTCTGCTCGTGGCGAACGTCGACGACGCGGATGTCCTCGTCGAGACAGCCGTCGTAGATCGCCTGGATGTGCCCACCGCAGAGCGTGAAGAGGTGCGTCGTGCCGTGACGCTTGAGCGACTGCGCGACCAGACGACCACCGTGAACGAACGCCATGAGCTCCTCCTCGCGAAGAGAGGCTACGGTAGACGCTCGATGCCCCGGAAACCAGCCCGCAAAACAGCCCTCGGAGCAGCCAGGCAGCCCACCGATGCGCCTTCGGAGCTCGTCTACGCGACGACCGACGCGTCACGCCGCGGAAGCTCCGCGGTCGTGATGTTCAAGCTGTTCTCGGCGCCGATGATCGTGGTCATCGTGCTCTCGCAGATCGCCGGCTCAACGGTCGCGATCGTGGGGATGATCGCCTCGGCGATCGCAGCCATCTGGTGGTGGAAGCGCGCACCGAGCCTCGGCGGCGTCGTGCTGCACGTCGAGCGCGGCGAGCTCTGGGTGTCCTCGCCGAATCGCAAGATCGCGGCGCGGTTTCCCCTGGGCGAGGTCGACGTGGAGCTCGACACGAAGACCATCCAGAAGGTGCAGGAAGGCGGCAGCGCCATCCCCGCGATGCGCTTCATCGATGCCACGGTCGGCCCTGACCTCGACGTCGCACGCATCGTCGTCGTCGGTCGCTCGGAGCGGCTGCCGCTCACGGAGGACTCCGTCCCGTACATGGAGGCGACGGAGTGGTTCGGGAAGATCCGCGTGTTCCTCCGCAAGAACGGCTGGGTCCCACGAGACGAGAAAAGCGCGCCCTCCTCGGAGGACGCGCCTGACTCGGACGACGCTCGCGCCTGATCCTACGAGATGCTTACTTGGGGCCCATGCTCGGGGGCGGGCCGCCACCGGTGACCGCCGTCGAGCAACCGAAGACGATGTCGACCTTGCCGCCGGACGTGTCGTTCTGGAGCGTCGAGCAGATGGTCGGGCACATGATGATCTTCGTCGGCGTCGTCGTGCTGTCGTAGTGCCAGCCGCCCGCGTTGCTGCAATCGGCGCTGTAGCCGAGCGTCGACGTCGCGCCGCCGGTCGTATAGTTCACGTTGACAGCGTTGACGTCGATCGTCTTGCCGGCCGGCGGGGGCGGCAGGGTGTAGTCGCACGAGAGCTGCGCTGCCTTGATCTTGCCGATGGCGGCGCGGAGATCCGCGGAGGTCGTGGCCGCGTTCGTCGTGTTGACCTGGATGTGCGGAGCCGTCCCGCCGCCCGTCGCGATCTGGTCGAGGTTGGCGGCGCCGTTGCCGACGCCGACGACGTACGTCTTGATGGTGGCGGCGACCGTGGCCGCGGCTGCTGCGGTGTTGGCGGCGCTCGACTGCGGCGCGCAGTTGTCGTTCGGATCACCGTCGGTCACGAGGACGATCGCGACCTTCTCGCCGGGCTTGAGCGTCGCGGCGACGCTCTGCGCGTACTGCACGGCGCCTTCGACGGCGGGACGCGTCGGCGTGTTGCCGTTCGGTGACGTTCCATCGAGCGACGCAGCGAACGTGGTCGCGTCGGGGAGCGCCTGCATCGGCACGCCCGGCGTCGCGTACGAAGCGACGCTACAGAGGTTCGCGGACTGGAAGAACGTGAGCGACGCGTGGATGTTCGCCGACGACGGATCCTTGAAGAAGTCCTTCAGCGCAGCGACGGCGGGCGTCCACTTCACGGACAGCGAGCTGCCGCCCATGCTTCCGGAGCGGTCGACCATGAACACGAGATAGATCGGCGGAGCGTCGACGCCTGCGGTGGAGTTCGCGCACGCATCCGTGGAGCTCACGGGCTTCACGGCGCCCACGCCTCCGCTCGATCCGCCGCTCGTGCCGTCCGGAGGGGCCACCGCGCCGCTCGTTCCTCCGAACGCAGTGTTGCTGCCCGAGGTGCCGTTCGGGTCCGAGCCCGACGTGCCGCCGCCGTTGCCGAAGGTCGAGTCACTCGAGCTTCCGCAGGCGACCGCGGCAACGGCCACGAGCACACCAGCGATACAGAGAGAGGTCGAAGAGAGCGATGCGCGACGTGCCATGGCGTGGCCTCCGAGTGAACTATGTCCCCACGAGAAGATTACCGTCACTACGCAGGAGCTTGGCAGGTCGTTTTGGTGGTCCACGCAAGATGAGTGGTCGATGCGTGTACCTTGCATGCCGCTGCATCCGTCCATGGGCGATGGACGGCGAGGTGGTCGTCGGCACGCGGCACGCCGCCCGTGCAACGCACGGCGCCTCGCAAATCTAGTGGTTCGGTACGACGATCCGCTTGGCGACGACGTCCGCGCGCAGCAACTCGACCTTCGCCTTCACGACGTCGGGAATCTGCGCTGCGTGTGCGCCTTCGTGGACGTAGTCCACACCCGCTTCTTCGAGCCCGAAGACGTTCATGCCGCCGTGGAAGGTCCCGTCGATGGTCGCCTTCACGATGTCGAAGACGGCGACGTCTCCTCTCTTGATCATGCTCGTGACGACGGTGCCCGGCATCTCGTCGTACTGATCGGCGTCGACACCGATCGCGAGCGCGTGCGCGTCGGCCGCTGCCTCGAACACGCCGTGACCCGTTGCTCCGGCCGCGTGGTAGACGACGTCGCTGCCCGCGGCGATCTGCGCGTTGGCGAGCGCCTTGCCCTTCGCGGGATCGCGAAATGCATCCGGCGTCGGTCCGGCATAGGCGGCATGCACGACGCATGACGGGCACGACGCCTTCACGCCTTCCTCGTAGCCGACTTCGAACTTGCGAATGAGCGGACCGGTCATGCCGCCCACGAAGCCGACGTGATGCGACTTCGACATGAGCCCTGCCACCGCGCCGACGAGGAACGAGCCCTCCTCTTCACGGAAGGCGAGAGCCGCCACGTTGTCGGGGATGCCCTTCGGTCCCGGCGCGTAGTCGACGCCCGCAAACCTCGTGCCGGGATATGCGCGTGCCACCGCGTCGATGTCGCTCGAAAAGATGAAGCCGACACCGATCACGAGATCGAAGCCGCGCGCCGCGAAGAGACGGAGGGCCGCCTCGCGATCCTCGGTGCTCGCCGGCTCGAGGTAGCTCGCTTCGATGTCGAGCTCCTTCTCCGCGCGCGCCACGCCGCGATACGCCGCGTCGTTGAAGCTCTTGTCCCCGCGCCCACCGACGTCGAACACGAGGCCGATGCGCGCCTTCGGCTTCGTCGCGCGCTTCACGGGCTCGCTCGACCGCGCCGGCACGAACGTGGCGACGATCGCCGCTCCCACGAGCGCCGCCGCCCATGCGCGCGGCGTCATGTCGACTCCGCGGGTCCGCGCCCCGACTTCGTGGACGCGGGACCGAAGCTCGCTTTGTCTTTTGCCTGCTTCGCTGCCCAGGCCTTGCGGGCCTTCTCGACGCCGCGACCGTCGCCGTTGGCGTCGACCTCGATGAAGATCTTGCGCATCAGCGGCAGCTCGGCGCGGATGCGTCGCTCCATCTCGTTGATGACCTCCTCGATGGCGGCGGCGTTCATGTCCTTGCGGAAGCCGATCTTCATCGCGAGGATCACGACGTCGGGACCGACGTGGAACGTGAGGATCTGCGTCACGTTCTCCACGCCGTCGACGCCTTCGGCGAGCGCCAGCGCGTGGCCTTGTTCCTCGGGATCGGCGCTCGCGCCGACGAGCAGGGTGTGCGTGTTGCGCGCGAGCACCACGGCGACGACGGCGAGGAGCACGCCGATGGCGATGCTGCCGACCGGGTCCCAGAACGCCTGGCCCGTGAGATCGCTGGCGAGCACGGCGACGAAGGCGATGGCGAGGCCGATGATGGCGGTGGTGTCCTCGGCGAGGACGAGCGGGATGGTGGGATCACGCGCCTCGCGCACCGCCTGGATCCACGGACGACCCTTCGCGAGCACCTGGAACTCGCGCCAAGCGACGCGGAAGCTCATCGCCTCGAACGCGAGCGACACGCCGAGCACACCGTAGCTCCAGTAGCGCGAGCCGTGCTCACCGTGGCCTGGATTGATGACGTGCTCGACGCCGTCGTAGACCGCGAACGCGCCACCGACCGAGAAGAGCATCAGCGCGACGACGAACGGCCAGAAGTACTTCTCGCCCGAGCGGCCGAACGGGAAGCGATCGTCGGCGGGGCGCATCGCCAGGCGCATCCCGACGAGGAGCAAGCCCTGGTTGCCGGTGTCGGCGACGCTGTGCACGGCCTCGGCGAGCGTCGCCGTCGAGCCCGACATGAATGCCGCGCCGAACTTGCACGCGGCGATCGCCATGTTGCCGGCGAGCGCTGCGATCACGACCTTCCTGGTATCGGCAGACGCGCTCATCTAGGGCGAAGGGCTGCCGCCGTTTGGGGCAAGTGATGCCGCTGCGGCAGGCACGAGGACGGTCGCGATCTTGATCCGGGCACGCGCGCTTTGCAAGAACTCGAGCTCGGCCGACCGCATCCGTTCGGCGACGAGCCATCGCCGCAGGCGAACGCGCGCATCCTCGAATTTCAGGTTCCGGAACGGGTGCAGCGTCGATCGGAAGGCCTCGCGCAGGGAGTCCTCGCTCACCGAGATGATCGGCGTGATGGCCTTGTCGATGTACCAGAGCGCGCGCACCTGATCGCGCAGGAACGCCATGAGCTCGCTGTCCTCGAGGCCTTCGCGCTGGAGCGCGTCATCGAGCACGGCTGCGCCGCCGATGCGATCGGCGAGCTCCGCGCGCGCGTCGAGCGCGAGACGCGGGAGATCGGGCGGCTCGCTGCCTCGCTGCACGAGGAGGCTCGCGAGCATGGCGCGCCCCACGAGGCGATCCGTGCCGGCGCGCACGTAGCGCTCGGGATAGACGTCGACGTCTATCGGGACCTGCTCGATGAGCGCCTCGAATCGCGCGAAGAGCGCGATCTCGCGCTCGGTGAGGAAGCGTGGATGCGCCGCGCCGCCCGTCTCGGGCGCGATGAACCGGACCGCGACGCGATCGACCACCGTTGGTGCCTGCGCCTGCACCGTTCCTGCGAACAGCACGAGCGCGAGGCCCAATGCGAGTGCAGAGAGAGAGCTGTTCGTACGCGCGGAGAGCATCGGGTCTCTGCGTTAGAGCGACCCGCTGCTGCCCTTGTC
>JAXDMI010000692.1:0-4011 GCA_034666145.1 Myxococcales bacterium
GCCGCAGTCGTGGCGCGGCCGTCGAGGACCTCGCGGACCTTTTGCGCCAAGGTCCGCGGCGTGATCGGCTTCTGGATGAACGCGACGTGCGCCTCCAGGATTCCGTGGCGGACGATGCTGTCGTCGGTATAGCCCGACATGTAGAGGACCTCGATGTCAGGACGAAGGGCGCGAACCTGCTCCGCCAACATCGGCCCGCTCATCTGCGGCATCACCACGTCACTGAGCAGCAAGTGGATGTCACCCGTATGCGCCGCGGAGAGCCGGAGCGCTTCGTTCGGGTCGGCCGCGTCGAGGATCGCGTATCCCAGCCGGGTCAGTATTCCGCGCGCCACGGCGCGGACCTGCGCCTCGTCCTCGACGAGCAGGATCGTCTCGGTCGCCGGCGCGCGGACGAGGTCGACTCGTCTGGACGCGGGCTCGACGACGTCGTCGACGCGCGGCAGATAGACCTTGAACGTCGTGCCCAGCCCTACCTCGCTGTAGACCCAGACGCTCCCTCCGCTCTGCTCGACGGTGCCGAAGACGGTCGCGAGACCGAGGCCGGTCCCTCTTCCGACCCGCTTCGTCGTGAAGAACGGCTCGAAGATGCGGGCTTGCGTCGCGGGGTCCATCCCGGTCCCCGTATCGCTGACCGCCAGCATGACGTACGGACCAGCCGCCACTCCGGCATGCAAGCGAACATACGACTCGTCGAGGAACACGTTTCGCGTCTCGATCGTGAGCTTGCCGCCCTTCGGCATCGCGTCGCGCGCGTTGACGACGAGGTTCATCACGACCTGCTCGATCGCACCCGCGTCGATGCGCACTCGACCAGGCGTCGCCTTCGCGAGGACCACGAGGTCGATGTCCTCGCCGATGATGCGTTTCAGCATCTTGTTCGTGCTCGAGAGGAGCTCGTTCAAGTCGACGACCTTGGGCTCGATGACCTGCTTCCGGCTGAAGGTCAGGAGCTGCCGCGTGAGATCCGCGGCTCTCTCCGCGGCCGTTCGTATGTCCAGCAGGTCCCCTCGGATCGCACTGTCGGGGCCGAGATCGCCGAGCAACAGGTCTGCGTAGCTGAGGATCACCGACAACATGTTGTTGAAGTCGTGTGCGACGCCGCCCGCGAGGCGGCCGACGGCTTCCATCTTCTGCGCCTGGCGGAGCTGAGCCTCGAGGATTTGCTTCTGCGTCACATCCTCGACCACGCAAAGGCATTCCCTCGCCGCTCTGAAGCGCAGCGGGGCGGTCGTCATCCGCACGGCGATCGAAGAGCCGTCCTTGCGTCTGTGCGAGCGCAGCCCCGACCATCTGCTCTGGGGCTCATCGTCCGTGCCGCGGCCGCTTGCTGGTGCACCCGGCGGCGCCTCGATGTCCTCGAGCGTCATCGAAACGAATTCCCGACGCGAATATCCATAGAGGCGGAGCGCCGACTCGTTGACCTCGGAGAAGGCAAGGGTCTCGCGGTCGATGCACCACATCGCGATCGGACTCTCGTTGAAGAGAGCGTCGTACGTGGCCGCGGATTCGCGATCACTGGCCTCCTTGTTCTTGCGCGCTCGCAGCTCGCGATCGATGGCCGGTATCAGTCGCGTGAGCCTGCCTTTGAGGACGTAGTCCTGAGCTCCCGTCCGCATCGCCGCGACGGCCACCTCCTCGGTCACCGTTCCCGAGATGACGATGAACGGGATGTCGAGATGTCTCTCGCGAAGCACGCCCAGCGCGTCGAGCGCGCAGAAGTGCGGCAGCGACCAGTCGCTGAGGACGACATCCCATACCGCGCGCTCGAGCGCTGCGCGCATCGAGGCGGCATCCTCGACACGCTCGAAGACGACGTCCTGTCGCGCACGCCTCAGCTCACGTTCGATCAGCGCCGCGTCATCCGTCGAGTCTTCCACGCAGAGCACACGCAGCGGCTCGTCGATCGTCTCTGGTTCCAAGCCGCGCATGGGAGCCCCCGAGATCTCTTATGCGGTGCCACCCCCATGCGGTATCGGGGAAAACCTGAGGTCGGGCAGGGAAGGGATCGGCGATCCGGAGTCTTACGCGCCCGAGCGCACGACGCCCACGCGGAGCGCGTAGCGGACCAAGCCGGCGACACCGTGGATGTCGAGACGCTGCATCAGCTCGGCGCGATGGCAATCGACGGTCTTCGCGCTGAGCTGGAGTCGATGGGCGATCTCTTTCGTCGTGAGACCCTCTGCGATCAGCTGCAACACCTCTCGCTGGCGCGGCGTCAGCACCTCGAGCGGACGATTCGATTGGCGAGCATCGCCCCGCGCCTCCGCATCCGCGATTCGCTTCACGACCTCGGGCGCGAGCCATGTCTCTCCGGCGGCCACGGCGGCGAGCGCCATCACGAGCTGGCTGCGGTCGGAGCTCTTGAGCAGGTAACCGGCAGCTCCCGCCGCCAGCGCGCGACGGATGTATTCATCGTCGATGTGCATCGAGAGGATGACGCAACGCACGCGCGAACCCGCGCGATGGAGCCTCGACGCCACCTCGAGGCCGTTCAGCCCGGGCATCGAGATGTCGAGAAGCGCGATGGCGGGGTCGAGCTCCTCGATCCGCTGCAGTGCCTCGTGGCCGTCCGATGCCTCGGCGACGACTTGGACGTCGGGGACCTCCTCGAGGATCGCTCGAAATCCGGCGCGAACCAGCGCGTGGTCGTCGGCGAGTACGACGCGGATCATGGTGCCGCTCCGGAGTCACGAGGAAGGCGAGGAAATCGAGCGCGAATCGTCGTTCCGCGTCCGGGCGCAGCATCGATCATGAGGTGGCCTCCAGCGAGTGACACACGCTCCTGCAGTCCGATCAATCCCTGGTTGCCGCCCGCGGTCGCGCGATGGCGCGCTTCGATCAAATCGAAGCCGATGCCGTCGTCGGAGATCTCGATCGCGACCGACGTCTCCGCGGTGGTCAGCGCGACGGTCACCGTCTTGGCTGCCGCATGCCGTGTGATGTTCGTGAGGCCCTCCTGAACGAGCCGGAAGCACGTGATCTCGAGGAGCGGAGCGAGCCGATCGTCGAGGTCGACGATCTCCAAACGGTACTCCAGCCCCGCTCGCTGCGCTTCTCGGGCGACGTACCAGCGCAGGGCCGGCGCGAGCCCGAGATCGTCGAGGATCGGCGGTCGTAGGTCGAGCGCGAGGTCACGCATCCGGCCGATCGCTTCGTCGACGAGGGCAATCCCCTCGGCGGGATCGGCGATCGGCTTCTGGAGGCTGAGGCGCAAGGCTGTGAGCACCTGTCCGAAGTCATCGTGAAGCTCGCGCGCGACGGCCCGTCGCTCCGCCTCCTGAACCTCGATGAGGCGGTGCGAGAGGGCAACGAGCTGCTCCCTCTGCTCGTCGAGCGCGTCCTCGGCGCGCCTGCGATCCGTCACGTCCTCGACGAGCGCCACGATGCACGGCGGCCCACCAGGCTTGCCCGGGATGCGCGAGGAGGTGACGCGTGCCCATATGCGCCTTCCGTCCTTACGGCGCAGGCGCTTCACCATCTGCATCTCACGTCGCTTTCCCTCGACGACCTCCGTGCGGAGCTCGACGTTGCGCTCCAGGTCGGAGTCGTCGGTGAGGTCCCAGACCGTGAGCTCTCGGAGCTCGTCGCCGTCGTAGCCGATGAGGTCCTGAAACGCCTTGTTCGAAGACAGCAAGTTCGCCGCGGCGTCGCCGAGCACCATCCCGATCGCAGAGTTCTCGAAGACGGAGCGCCAGCGCTCCTCGCTCTCGCGGAGCGTTTGCTCGACGCGCTCACGTTCCCGCATGTAGACGAGCTCGTGCTCGACTCGGCGCGCTGCGCGATCGCCGTGGCCCAGCAAATCGTCCGGTGGCACGTAGTACATGTTTCGACAGACGACGCCGCGATGGATGACCGTCGGATGCGTGCGGATGACGTCGAGGAGAAGGGCGGCCGAGAAGTGCTTGCGGGGATATTGGCAGAGCAGTCGGCAGTCGAAGCCCGACAGCATGCGCGTGAGCCGGCTCTCGTAGTCGAGCCATTGCTCCTGCGCATCGCCATCTCTCGCCA
>JAXDMI010000693.1:0-8486 GCA_034666145.1 Myxococcales bacterium
CGCGCGATCTCGCTCACCTGGCGACGATTCGGGTCCGAATCGTGCGGGCTTCGCGCGATCTCGCTTACTTGGCCATGATTCGGGTCCGAATCGTGCGGATCATGGGATCAACACGGCCTGCGCCGCGAGGAGGACCGTCGCGATCGGGAGCGCGCGCACGAGGAACGCGGCGACGCGCGGCGCATCGCGAGCCGCGAGCATCCAGGTGACGATGGCAGCCATGCCTCCGACGTACCCGACGGTCCACGTTCGCCAGAAGAACCCGGCGTGCTCACTCCAGATGACGAGCGCCGGATCCGGCTCCGTGAAGATCAGCGCCTGCGCAACGCGAACGATCGCGTAGAGCCCCATCGCTGCGGTGGACCCCGCCACGATCGCGAGCGCCCCGCGCACCCTCCATCCCACGCGCGGTACTTCGTCGCTCACTCCCCCGCCTCCGCGCCCGCTCCCGCGTGCGCGCTCGCGCCCGCGGTCGCGCCCGCACCCGCGCCCGCGTGCTCGCGTACCCGCGGGCACTCCGGGTCCGGCCCGATCTCGCCGCTCGCATACTCCGAGACCACCTTGCAGCCGCCCTTGCAGATCGCGCGAAGCGTGCATGATGCACACGGTTCGACGGGATTTGCCGCGTAATCCCGGTACGGCGCGAGGCCTCGTTCGCTCGCCCAGCCCTGCGCGAGGTCGTCGACATGCAGCTCGGTCGGCGCCGTGAAGCTGCACGGCGCGACGCGGCCGTCGACCTTGGTCGCACCGAGCAGCGCGCCGGCCTCGCAGCCGAGGACACCCCATCGCGCGAGCTCCTCGGGACGCGATGCGATGTCGGCGTCGGCGGACAGGAACGGCACGAGCGCGCAGTCGATACGGATGCGCACGCGTCCTTCGTGCTCCGCGGCGAGCTCGCGCAAGAGACCGGCGAGGCCCTTTGCCTGCTCGGGGCTCAGGCGCTTCGCGAGGTAATCGAGCGCGCGCGCGCGGCCTTGCGGCTTGTAGCGGAGGAGCTGCACCTCGCTCGCGCCGAGCGATGCCGCGCGGCGGATCGTCTCCTTCGTCTGATCGAAGGTGTCGCGCGTGAGGACCACGTTGACGCCGACCGTGACTCCCGCCGCGGCGAGCTTCGCGATGGCGGACTCGGCGGCGCCGGCGCCGTCGAAGCCACGCACGCTGGCGTAGGCCTCGCTCGCGCCGTCGTAGCTGACGTTGACCTGCGCGAACGACGCGAGCTGCGCGAGCTTGCGCGGACCGAGGCCAAGGCCGCTGGTGGTCACCACGGGCGCGATGCCCCGCGCGCGTGCGGCGCGCGCGAGCTCGCCGAGATCGTCACGCAGCGTCGGCTCTCCGCCGCCGAACGCGACGGTGAACACGCCTGCTTCGGCGAGTGCATCGAGCGCGCGCTCGATGGTCGCGGCCGGAGGCTCGATGCCGTCCGGACGCGCATCGAGGTAGCAGCCCTCGCACCCGGCGGCGCCACGCGAGGTGACGGCGAGATGCACCTCGATGGGCGCGGTCGCTCGTGAGCGAGCGGCGGGATCGCTCCACATCTCGCCGCCGTCGAGGCCGAGCGCGCGAACGCCGTCGCAGTCGAGAGCGACGAGCGCCGCAGTCGTCTCCATCTTCACCCATGCGCCCCAGGGCTCGAAGCGGACGATCACGGCGGCGGACCGCCCTTCTCCTCTTCTTCTGCGTCGGCTGCGGGTTCCCCTTTGGGCGCTGCGGCACCCACGACGGTCACGCCCTCGACCTTCATCGCGGCGCACACCGCGGCAAAGACGACGCCGCCGAGGGTCGCGCCGAGGAACAGCGTGTCGATGACGCTCCCGACGCTCGAGCAGTTCGCGCCGTGCCCGAGACGCACGCTCCGGATGTTCTCCTCGCGGACGCCTTCCTCGCGGACACCCTCCTCAGGGACGCCTTCCTCAGGGACGCCTTCCTCGCGGACGCCTTCCTCGCGGACGCCTTCCTCGCAGACGCTCTCCTCGCAGACGCTCTCGTCGGTCATAATCCCATTCCTTCGAGGAACGTCACGTCCACGCCTTCGAGGACGAGGAACGACGCCGCGGCCGCGCTCATCGCGCAGAGCGCGGCTCGGGCGCCACGTGCGCGCGTCGACGGGCTCCCCGCTGCCGCCCACGCCCGCGCGACGAGGACGATCGGCACCAGCACGAGCCCGAAGTAGAGGAACGGCTTCGTCGTACCGGCCTCGTAGCCCGATGCCAGCAGCGCGCCGCCGAGCGCGACGTACGCGGCGTAGGCCAGTGCGAGCTTCCACGTCCTCGCGATCGCGTCGCGCAGGCGCGCGCCTTGGCCACGGCGCACGGCGACGACGGCGGCGCGCCCCGCGAGCAGCGCCATCGCGAGGAGGATCACGCTCGATGCAATATGCACGCTTCGCCGGCGGACCGCGCGGCGCACGTCGCGAGCGAGCTGGGGATCGGAGCGCGATCCTGCGGCGGCGACGGCCTCCTCGGCGCCGCCGAGATCGCGACGTCCGAGGCGGAGGACCACGAGGTCGCGCGCCGCCTTCTGCGCGACCACGCGATCGGTGAGCGGATCGGCCACCACGCGATGGAGCAGCGCGTCGGCGTCGAGCGGCCGCGCGAAGCGATTCGCATAGGCCTCCGCGGCCATCACCCACACCTCGACGCGGACGAGGCCCGCCGGGAACGACTCGGCCTCGCGCACGAGGTCATCGACCACGCGGGGGTCGGACGAGAGCGACGGATCGCGGCGTACGCGCTCGAGCTTCGCGTAAGGCACGAACTCGCCCTCGGCATGCGCGCGCAGCATCGCCGCGCGCGCCTCGGCGCGAGGAGCGCGACCGCTTCCAGGGTCGAGCGCGCGTCCCTCGTCGTAGTGGCCGAGCGCATGCGCGAAGTCGAGCGCGTCGTCTTCGTGCTCGGCCTGCCGGAGGATCGCCTCGGCCCGCGCGCGCGTGTCGCGCGTCTCCGTAGCGTCCGCCGCGGCGCGCTGCGTCGTCGTGAGGAGCATCAGCACGAGCGCAACCGAGAGGCGGTGCGAGAACGTGAGCAGCAGCGCCACGGCCTTGGCGAATCGGACCGCGAACTTCCCCGCTCGCACGCGGGAAAGGTCCCACGCCCCTCGAGCGTTGTCCATGGTAAGTCGAAATTCCCGTGGTGCCCGTCGTTCCCCAGCCTGCGTCGTCGCGAGTCGCGGTCGCCGCCTCGCGTGTCGCCATGCGGGCGATGGGCATCGTGCTGGTGCTGGCGAGCGCCGGGTGCTCGCGCGCGTGCAAGAACGACCACCCGTACGTGCCGTACTCGGTCGACGGCGAGCGCACCGACGCAGCGGCGGTAGACGGCGGCGAGACGACGCTGACCTCGACCGATGCCGGCGCAGCATCCACCACCGCCGAGCCGGCGCTCGTCGCCCCCGCGAACACGACGACGTGGAAGGTCGAGGGCATCGAGCTCATCGCGCCGCCCGGTCGCGAGATCCTCTACGCGATTGTTCGCGACCTCGACGGCGACGGAAGAAAAGACGCGCTCGCGCTCGTTCGACCGCCCGCACCGCCGGGCAAGCCGAACGACGTGGGCGCTGCCGAGATCGTATTCTACGCGGGGTCGTCATCGCCGGCCGCAGCATCGGTGGTGGCGACCGCTCCGGCTCCGCGCGTCGATGCCACGTGCACGCCGCTCGCGCGCCTCGAGCGCATCGGTCCACGATCGGCGCTCGCCGAGCTCGGCACGACGTGCACGCGAGGCCCGTCGACACGCGCGCTCTTCGTCGTGCGCCTCGGGAAGACTCCGGGCGTCGCGTTCGATCTCGCGATCCTGGATCCGCCCGGGGCCCCGAAGCTCGCCATCGACGTCGACGCCGAAGATCGCGATCACGACGGCATCGACGACGTGACGCTGCGTCTGACCATCGAGGGCGGAGGGCCGCCGTTCGAGCCGGGGCCGAAGCTCTCGGCGAAGTTGGCGTTCTTCGATCGCTCGGCGGGTCCGAGCCGCGATCCCGAAGAGCCCGAGGCATCGCTCAAGGTCATCGCCGCACAGGCAGCCGCGCGTGCGACGAAGCCGCGCGAGGCGGCGACCGTGCCGGTGCTCGTGCAGCAGATGCGGATGCTGTACCGCGCGATGTGCGTCGAAGGCGGCGCGCCGAGGCTCGTGAAGCTCGCGGGCCTCGCGAGCGGCAATCACTCCGGCGCGGTGTCGTGCGGCTCGAGCAAGCCGCTCGAGGACGCCGGCGTCGCCGAGGTCCGCGCCTTCGTGGCGCAAGGCGACGCGCTGCGCGCCATCGCGGCGGCGGACATCGCGCAGGTGTCGCCGGCGACGAAGACGGCAGCGCGCACGGCGGAGATCGCCAAGCTCCTCGCCGAGGCCGCGCCGTTCGTGACCGCACGCAGCGCGCGCGTAGCCGGCATCACGCTGCCGACGACGCGTTCACCGCATCCGGAGTGGGGCGCGCTCGGCTTCGAGCCGAGCGGCAAGCTCCTCGTACGCGGCCCGAGCGCCGTGTTGCGCGTCGATCCCGACAGCGGTGAGTCGGCCGACGCCGAGATGCCCGCGTGGCCGACGCAGGTCCTCTCGCCCGACGGCAACAGTCGATGGCTCGAGGCGTACCACGCGTGCGAAGGGGTCGGCCTGCGCGCGACCTTCGCGCCGACCGGCGCGGAGAGCGAGATGCGCGACGTGCTGCTGCCGATCGCGCCTCCGCTGGGGAGCCGCTGCGCCGGCGGTCGCGGGGAAGCAGCAGCGACCATCCCGATCGCGTGGGGCTCACGCGGGCTCGAGGCGCTCGTCGCGGGGCAGCCGCTGCTCGTCCGTCCCGAGTCGTCCGGGGCGTCGGTGATGGCGTCACCGCTCGGAGAGATGCCCCCCTTCGGCTCGCCGCGCTCGGCCGGCGGACGCGCGATGGCGATCGCGACGAAGGACGGCGTTCTCGTGAAGACCACGAAGTCGGCGCGCTACAAGGCTCCGGAGCTCGAGCCGTACACGGACCTCAGGCAGTGCACGACCGTCGATGACGGCTCGCGGATCGCGTGCGTGAAGCGCGGTCGGGTCGTGATCGGCACGTTCGAGCCGCTCTGAAGACGCATCGGAGCCGCGACGCGCTACTTGTGGCGCGGCGCGGTGGTGCAGAGAACGTCGTCGGGATCGCGTGTACTCTGCAAGCACTGGACCTTCACGTCGTTGCAGCGGATGACGAGCACTCCGTGGGACACGAGCGTCGCGAACGGAACGCCGGCGCGCGAGACCACCGCGCGCATTGGCGTCTTCTCGTCGCAACCGCCCGCCATGAGGAGATCGATCTGGCGACCGTTGGCGACCATCTCGACGCGGTCCATGCGCGCCTTGTCGGCACCGTTGTCCATCGAGAGGACGATGGGCTTCAGCTTCGTGACGAGGTCGCCCGCGTAGGTCGGGTCGGCGGGGACGTCGTCGAGGTGGGGCGCGCGCATCGCCACCATGTATGCGATGGCCTTCTGCTGGACCTCGATCGACATGCCCGAGCCGACCATCGTCTGCGGCCGCGGCACGGGCCGCTCGGGCATCGCGATGACCGGCGGCTTCGAGCCTCCTTCGTCGGTCGCGGCGCCAGCATCCGTCGCCTGGCTCGCGGCGGTCGTGGCGGCCGTCACGGCGGAGGCGGTCGACGCGGATCCGGTGCCCGCCCCATCTTGCTTGTTGTCGCAAGCCGCAGAGACGAGCAAGATCACCGGTACGATGCAGCCGAGCCAACGCATGCGGGTCGCTTAGCATGCTCCGCTCGGATTATCGAAGTGCTTACGTCATGGCGGCGGCCGCGGGCCTCGGGCTGGCGATGGACGGCGCGCTCGCCGGACCTGCTCGGGCCCAGAGCGCCCCTGAAAATGACGTGAAGGCGTCGATGCAGTGCGACCGAGCGAGCGAGCCCGGCCGCGTCCGTTGCAGCGTGGAGGCGCGGATCGATGGCGGTCGAACCATCGCCTGGGCAGACGTCGAGATCCTGTCCTTGCCGGAGTTCGCGTCGGCGCTGAAGGGGCGAATCGGGCCGCAAGACGCCGTGGCGCGTGACGCGACGAGCGCGAAGTGGGGCTTCGGCCTGGTCGCGAAGCGCGCCGGTCAGGGTGAGCTGCGAGCGCGCGTGCGGATCGTCGCGTGCGAAGCGCCGCGGAGCGGAGGAAGCGCCGGAAGCGTGCCGGCTCCGGCGGCGCGTTGTGCTCCCGTGACCGTCGAGGTGAAGGCTCAGGTCACGGTCAGCGGCTGAAGCGGCGGCGGGTGACGCGGCAGCGAGTGCCGCTTTCTTGGCGGTTTCGGCGGCTATTGGTACCCAATCGGGGATGCACCTCCCGGGTCGTCTCAAGGCGACGACGCTCGGCGATCTCCTCGGCGCGCTTCATCGCGAGCGTTCGACCGGCACCCTCGAGCTGACCGAGAGCAGTGGCCGCGTGCATCGCGTGCATCTTTCGGCGGGTCTCGTGACGGCGGTGGAGCTGGATCGGGCGACGGCGTCGCTCGCCGAGATCCTGCGTCGGGCAGACGAGATCGACGAGGACACGCTTCGTCGCTCGCTGCTCCGCGCGATGGCCTCGCGGCGACTGCACGGCGAGGTGCTGGTGCGCGACTTCCATCTCTCGCCGACGGTGGTGGGGCGAGCGCTGCGACGTCAGATCATGATCCGTCTCCAGGTGCTAGAGGAGATGGGCGATGCGCAGGTGGGCTTCCGCGTGACGGTCCGTCCGCCGCGTGGCGCGCTGGTCGACGCGCCGCTCGATGCGCCGGAGTTCCTCGCTGGCCGCAAGCGCTCGCGCGACAAGAACGCAGACCGCTCGGCGCAAAGCGGTACGTATGCGACCAGCGCAGCAGCGGGCATGCCGGGCGGATGGGATCCGGCGCGAGCGAGCGCGTACCGTGCGCTGGGCGTCACGTTCAACGCCGATGCCACCGAAGTGAAGCAGGCGTATCGGCGCCTCGTGCGCACGTACCATCCGGACCTCCATCCGGACGCCTCGCACGACGAACGCAGGTCGCTGTCGACGCGCTTCGCGGAGATCACGGCCGCGTATCGCACGCTCGTGGCGTAGGCCTACAGCGCGACGCCCACGAACACGGGCTCGTTCTCCAGCGTCACGCCCAGCTTCGCCTTCACGCCGTCGCGGATCGCGCGCGCCAGCGTCAAGAGCTCGCGCGTCGTTGCGCCGCCTCGGTTCGTGAGCGCCAGCGAGTGCTTCGACGAGATCGCCACCGCACCCGACGCATGACCCTTCGCGAAGCCCGCACGCTCGATCAGCCACGCCGCGCTCACCTTCGAGCGGCCGTCCGCCTCCGGGAACACCGGCATCGTCTGGCCCGCCGCCAGGAGCGGCTTCACGCGCTCGCGCAGCGCAGCGAGCGCCGCTGCCTCGAGAATCGGATTCGTGAAGAAGGAGCCCGCGCTCGTCGTGTCCGGATCCGATGCGTCGAGCACCATCCCCTTGCCACGACGCAGCGCGATCACCGTCTCCCGCACGTGCGCCAGCGGCGCTCGCTCGCCCTCACGCACGCCCAGCGCTCGCGACAGCTCCGCATAACGGATGGGCGCGCTCAGACCATTCGCGGGCAACGCGAACGTCACCGCCAGGATCACGTGGTCCTCACGACCCCGGAACACGCTGCTCCGATACGCGAACCCACAGGCACCACGATCGAAGTCCACCACCCGGCGCTGCGCGCGGTCCCAGGTCCGCACGCGAACGATGGTCTCGCTCACGTCCTGCCCGTAGGCGCCGACGTTCTGCATCGGCACCGCGCCCACCAAGCCCGGGATCCCCGCCAGACACTCCACGCCCGCGAGCCCATCGCTCACGCACCGCGCCACGAAGTCGTCCCACGATTCGCCCGCCGCCGACGTCACGTGACGTGCTTCGCCTGCGTTCGTCACGTCGATACCCCGTGTTGCCATCCGCAGCACGGTGCCGTCGAAGCCGTCGTCACTCACCACGAGGTTGCTTCCGCCGCCGACCACGAGAAGACGCCCCTGCTCGGCGTCGATCTCCTGTACCGCTTCGATGACGTCCTGCTCGCGATCGGGCGTGATCGTCCGGCGCGCCGGGCCTCCCAGGCGCAGCGTCGTCATCGACGCGAGCGGAACGTTCTCGACGACGACCACGGAACCCATTAACCCCGAGAACGCGCGCGACGCCAACGTTTCGTCGCTCGCGTCATCTCTCGCCATCTCTCGTCATGTCTCCCGCCCCGCCGCTCACTCCCCTTCCCATCGATCCGGTTCTCCCCGAGGTCATCCGTAGCCTCGGCGAATCGAGCTCGCTCGTGCTCGAGGCACCGCCCGGCGCCGGCAAGACCACGCGCGTGCCGCGCGCCATGCTCGATGCGAACACGGTGACCGGCGAGATCGTCGTCCTCGAGCCACGAAGGCTCGCCGCACGCCTCGCCGCACGCCGTGTCGCGGAGGAGCTCGGCGAGCGCGTCGGCGAGACCATCGGCTACACGGTCCGCTTCGAGGACGCTTCGAGCGCCAAGACGCGCGTGCGCTTCGTCACCGAAGGCGTG
>JAXDMI010000694.1:0-5122 GCA_034666145.1 Myxococcales bacterium
GTCGAGGACGTCGGCGATGCTCTTGCCCTTGAACTTGATCTCGAGCGTGGCGTCGGAATAACGCTTCCCGAGACACACCTCACAGGGAACGCGGACGTCGGCGAGGAAATGCATCTCCACCGTGACCTCGCCGTCACCGCCGCACGACTCGCAGCGTCCGCCCTTCACGTTGAAGCTGAAGCGCCCGGCGTCGTAGCCGCGGGCGCGTGCTTCGGGCAGCTGCGCGAACACGTCGCGGATCTGATCGAAGGCCTTCGTGTACGTGCCGGGGTTCGAGCGTGGCGTGCGGCCGATGGGCTTCTGATCGATGGCGATGACCTTGTCGAGCGCCTCGATGCCCTTGATGGCGCGATGCGCGCCGACCGGCTCTGCGCTGTCGTGGAGACGCGCGGCGAGCGCGGGGAGCAGGATGCCATTCACGAGCGAGCTCTTGCCGGCGCCGCTCACGCCGGTGACGCAGGCGAAGACGCCGAGCGGCAGCTTCACGTCCACGTTCTTGAGGTTGTGCTCCTTCGCGCCGAGCACCTCGACGAAGCCCTTCGGCTTGCGTCGCGTCTCGGGCATCTCGATGCGCATGCGTCCCGAGAGGTAGTTGCCGGTGATGCTCTCGCGGTTCTTCTCGATCTCCTCGGGCGTGCCCTCGGCGATGACCTTGCCGCCGAGGTGACCGGCGCCGGGACCGAAGTCGACGACGTGATCGGCGGCGCGGATGGTCTCCTCGTCGTGCTCCACGACGAGCACCGTGTTGCCGAGATCGCGGAGGTGCCGGAGCGTCGCGACGAGGCGCGCGTTGTCGCGCGGGTGCAGGCCGATCGACGGCTCGTCGAGCACGTACATGACGCCGGAGAGCTCGCTGCCGAGCTGGCTCGCGAGGCGGATGCGCTGCGCCTCGCCGCCGGAGAGCGAAGGACCGGGTCGCTCGAGCGTGAGGTACTCGAGACCGACGTCGAGGAGGAAGCGGAGGCGGCTCTCGATCTCGACGAGCGCGCCCTCCGCGATGTGCTTCTGCGCCGGACGGAGCGTGAGCCCGCGGACGTGCGCGATGGCCTGCTCCACGGTCATTCCCGAGAATTCGCCGATCGACTTTCCACCCACGATCACCGCGCGGCTCTCGGGCCTGAGGCGCATTCCCGCGCACGCGTGACACGCGCGGTCGCGGAAGAACTTCATGTAGTGTTCACGCATCGACTCGCTGGTGGTCTCGCGATAGAGCCGCTCGAGGTTCGGGATGACGCCTTCGAACTTCACGCCGAACGTGCCGTGGTTCTCGGCGCCCTCGCGGCCCCAGCTCACCTTGAGCTTCTCGCCCTCCAGTCCGTAGAGGAGGCGCTTCTGCTTCTCCTTCGGGAGATCCTTCCATGGCGTGTCGAGGCTCACCTTGCAGGCGCGCGCGGCGGCCTCGGCGATGCGGAAGACCCAGCCGTCGCCGCGGGTCATGGCCGCGGCCCACGGCGTGATGGCGCCCTTCTTGATCGAGAGCGCAGGGTTGGTGATGACGAGGCCGGGATCGACCTCGGCGCGCGTCCCGAGCCCGTTGCAGTGCGGGCACATGCCGAGCGGGCCGTTGAAGGAGAAGCTGGCCGGTGACAGCTCGGGATAGCTGCGCCCGCAGCACGCGCGATTCGCGCTGAAGACGACGCGCTGCGTTCCGAACGACGCGATGAGCTCGCCTTTGCCCTCGGCGAGCGCCGTCTCCACGCCTTCGGTGAGGCGCGTGGCGCTTCCGCCGCCGAGCACCACGCGATCGACGACGAGATCGATGGTGTGCTTCACGTGCTTCTCGAGCGCCGGCGGATCGTCGAGCGTGTGCTCCTGGGCGACCGCTTTGGCCGCACCCGACGCGACATCGACGCGCAGGAAGCCGCGCTGCTTCAGATCTGCGAACAGCTCGCGATGCTCGCCCTTGCGATGCGTGACGAGGCGCGCGAGAACGCGGAGCTTCGTGCCGCCGGGCAGAGCGAGGAGCTCCTTCGCGATCTCCTGCGGGCTGCGCGCTTTCACGGGCTTTCCGCACTCGATGCAGCGCTGCTCGCCGATGCGGGCGTACAGCACGCGAACATAGTCGTGCACCTCGGTGATCGTTCCCACGGTAGAGCGCGGGTTCGACGCCGCGCTCTTCTGCTCGATGGCGATGGTGGGCGAGAGCCCGCGGATGCGATCGACGTGTGGGCGCTCCAGCTGCCCGAGGAACTGCCGCGCGTAGGAGCTCAGCGTCTCGAGATAGCGTCGCTGGCCCTCCGCATAGAGCGTGTCGAACGCGAGTGACGATTTGCCGGAGCCGCTCGGCCCGGTGAAGACCACGAGCGCGCGCTTCGGGATCGAGAGGCGCGGCACGTCGAGATTGTGCTCGCGCGCGCCGATTACCTCGATCGCATCGAGCTCGTAGCGTGCAGTGGCAACGCGGGGCACGCGGCGTGGCTTTTGGGGCATGGAAGAGGAGGGCGAATAGGATCGCGTTGTCAGAATGGCAAGCGCGGCGACGCCGCTCATCCGTGGCTGCCAGCTTGGCGGAACGGCGGCCGGGTTCCTTCGACGGATCGCGCGTGTGCACGTCTCGTCGCTCACACGAGCGCGCTGGCACGCGCTATGCTCGGCACCCGGTCCGTACATGTCGCTTCGCTCGCTTTCCCGTTCGGTCGTCGCGCCGACCCTCGCCCTCTCGTGTTTCCTGGCGGCGAGCTCCGTCGCGTTCCCCGCGCACGCGCAGGTGACCGGCCTCGGCGTCACGGTCCTCAACAAGGACGCGCTTCCGCGGCTCGACGCCAACGGCAACGAGATCACGAAGCGCATCGATCCCGCCAGCCGCGAGGGCGTGAACCTCACGGACTGTCAGGGCGATCAGTCGATCAGCTTTCCGCTTGCCATCACCGGGTTCGCACCGGGAGACGTCGCCGAGATCTGGGCCACCAACGGCTCGACGGACTGCACCGATCCGCAGTTCCGCCCCGGAACGCAGTCGGTCCACTGCTTCAAGGTCGGCACGTTCTCGCTGATGAACACGACGACGACGACCATCAAGGTCAAGACGCTCCTGTCCGCGACGGGCATAACGACGCTCGACTCGTTCGGGTGTCCGAGCGTCGACATCTCGACCGTCACCGCATACTTCATGGTCTTCCGTGGCGGCGTGGCGACGATTGCTGCCGCGAAGGACACCGTCCCGATCAAGGTCGACACGCAGGGCCCGCTCCCGCTCACCGGGATCAAGGCGCTCCCGGGCAACGCCGCGATCACCGTGTCGTGGGACGCCGTCGGAGAAGCGGGCGCGCAGGACATCATCGGCGCGCAAGCGCTCTGCGATCCGAATCCCACGCAGTCGACCGGCGCGACCGACGCCGGCACGACGCAGGTGTGCACCGAAGCCGAGGCCGGCGATCCGGACGCCGACGCGTCGGAGACGCCGGAGCCGACCTGCACGACGGCTGCCAGCGAGGCTGGAGCGGCGGGCGGCCCGATCCCGACGCCCGCGGCGATCCCTTCCAACGGCCTCGCCTGTACGACGACGGCGTTCGCTTCGGCCACCGCGATCGGGTGCGGGGGCATCTCGGGAACGACCGGCAACACGATCCGCATCACCGACATCGCAGGCAAGCCGCTGGTGAACGGAACCGTGTACGCGGTGGCGGTCGCCGGCACCGATTCGTTCCAGAACGTCGGCGCCGTGTCGTCGGCCATCTGCCAGTTCCCGGAGCTGACCACGGACTTCTGGACGGACTACCGCAACGCCGGCGGCCAGTCGGGCGGCTGCTCCGTCGTGGAAGGCGTGGACGGCGCCGGCGTCCCCCTGGGCAGCTTCAGCCTGTTGATGATCGGCATCGTGATGACTGCCTCGACCCTGCGCCGCCTGCGCCGCGTGCAGCGTTCGACGCGCAGAACGCCGCCCCGGAGGAACGATCGGTGAAGCGAAGTCTCTTGATCTCGTCCCCGCTGTCCGTCGCGGGTCTGTTCGCGTCCGCTGCTTTCTTCGTTTCGCCCGACGCTGCCGCCGTCGAGTTCGGCACGAAGGCGAGCGAGCATCCGTTCCGCTCGCCGCAGAACTTCCAGCTCGAGCTGCGGCTAGGGCCGTACTTGCCGCAGATCGACGACGATCCGAACCTCCACGGCCAGACCCCGTTCGCGAAGAACTTCGGCAGCAATCCGCGCGTCGCGGTCGGCCTCGAGTTCGACTGGCAGATGTTCCGCATCCCGGGCGTCGGCACCATCGGACCGGGCTTCAGTGTCGCGTACGTCACCATGGGCCGTGACGTCACGACGGTCAGCGGTCGCACGTCCGGCGACAGCACGAGCCTGTCGATCTATCCGATGACGGCCGTCGCGGTGCTCCGCGCCGACGTGTTCTGGCGCGACATGGGCATCCCGCTGGTCCCGTACGGCAAGGCCGGGCTCGGGCTCGGCCTCTGGCGCGCGTCGAATGCGAATGGCACCGCCGTCGCCGACAACGTGAGCGGCAAGGGCGCGAGCTGGGGTACCGCCTTCGCGCTCGGTGTTTCGTTCGCGCTCGACAGCATCGACAAGGGCGCGTCGCGCAACATGGACAACTCGACGGGCATCAACAACACGTACGTGTTCCTCGAAGCCAGCTGGCTCGCGCTCAACGGCCTCGCGCAGAGCAACGCGCTGCACGTCGGCACGAACACCTGGTTCGCAGGGCTCGCCTTCGAATTCTGAATCGCGTTCAGCTCTGAAAAAGAGCGCGATCGCGTTACGCTCGAAGGAATGCTCCTTCGTCTCGGAGAAGGCGCGCGTCGCTATCTGGGCGGCGCGGTCGTCGACGGTCTCTTCAACGGCGTCTCGCGCATCGCTCGCCTCCACCCGCAGGCGAATCCGGCGCGGCATGCCGTCGAGCATCTGCGCGACATCCGTTACTTCGATTCGAACCTCCGCGAGCACCTGCTCGACGTCTATCGCCCTGCGCAGCCCTCGGCTCATGGCGGCGCGCCGTGGCCGATCGTCTTCTACGTGCACGGCGGCGGCTTTCGCATCCTCTCGAAGGACACGCACTGGGTCATGGGCCTCGGCTTCGCGCGCCGCGGCTACATCGTGTTCAACGTGAGCTATCGGCTCGCGCCGAAGTATCGCTACCCGGCTGCCATCGACGACGTGTGTCGCGCATTCACGTGGG